>CALMIB010000149.1 GCA_937863945.1 uncultured Longilinea sp. | reverse complement strand
CAGTGAGGCCGCGGTACAAGCCGCCGTGCGCCTGGAAGCCGCCCGCAAGGGTGTGAGGCTGTGGCGCAACAACGTCGGCGCCCTGGTGGATTCCCGGGGCGTCCCGGTGCGCTACGGCCTCGCCAATGACTCCAAGCAGGTCAACGAGGTTTGCAAGTCCGGGGATTTGATCGGGCTCCGGCCGGTCACGCCGGCGTCCGGCGGTTCGGCACGATCACCGCGCATTTCGTACCGTCCAGCCGAACCGCCGACGATGCCATTCGCGAGCGGCTGGCCCGGCTGGGCGCTGACGCGCGCAACTGGCGCGTGGTCAGCTCCGACCGCCAGGTGCAGGCCGAAGCCCGCAGCCGGCACGCCGGGGTGCTCTCGTCCGAAGAATTTGCCCGTCAGCTTCAACTTGCGGCGGAAGAAGCGCAGCATTCGCCGCAGGGTCAGCCAGCGCCCAGCGACCAGGAAATTGAGGAATGGCTGCGCCTCTTTGGCGGAGAGAACGGCCCCTCACAGCCGGATAAGAAGTAGTTTTCTTAATTTACTCTAATCATAATATTTACTAATTTGATGTATATTATCTCATAGACACCAGCTTACTGGTATGAACACAATCAGGTGTCTCGCCACCTCACAGCGATGCCAGCACATCCCCCCTGTGCTCGGCGGTGAGCGCAGATGGTGGTTTTCCCTCCCTGATGGTCTCCAGGCTTGTCCCCCCCAAGCCTGGAGATCTCATTTAACCACCCATAACCGTGCGGTTTTTTAATGCAATCCTAAAATGAATATGCTATAGTGATTTTGCACGAGCGGCCTGCTGAAACTTCATAGCCAGGCAGCAATGCCCGGCAATCGTCTTCTGTGTGGCGCCAGCCACTATTCAGGGTACTCTGGGTACCCTTTTCAGAAGCTTGACGCGCCGACCGCGATCGCGGAGGCTCCTGCCACTGGTAGGATTGACGTCGTGGAGATTTTTCTCCGAAGCAGCAGGCTGTTCGTGCATTTTTTAATTAACCACTCTTGCCGCTCCCCCCGGCTGATGCTATAATCTGCCTTGCCCTGCCCCAGTGGCTCAAGTGGATAGAGCAAGGCACTCCTAACGCCTAGGCTGGGGGTTCGAGTCCCTCCTGGGGCATTGTCTGACAAACTGTAATATAACTGCAATCCAACAACGCTTCCGATTTGGAAATGCCTGTGCTAGAATAGCAAAGATAAACGTCTGGATGCCCCCCTCACCCAGGCGTTTATCATTTAATCCACCAGCGGTATCCGCCCTTATTCCGATGCCTGGGCTACTTCCAGCATCATCTCCAGCCAACCCTGCCAATCCTGCCGGTTAAGCGGCCGCACGCGCACCTCGCCGCTGCCGGTGCCGGTTGGCACGGTCAAAATGGCGCCGCCTGGCCCCGAAAGCGCCGTGCCGCCAAACAATTCTTCACCGCCTTCTGGATAAGACCGCCGGGCGAACGCCACCGTGGTGGACGTTTCCGCCTGCGCCAAAAGCGCGGCCAACTTTTCAGCCTCGCCGGCCGGCGCGCCGCCCTGCACCAATGCAACCCGCGCAGCTTCTTCGTCGGCTTCATCGCGGCTGGCCTTGCGGGCGCGCGCAAATGCCTCCTCCATCACCATTACTTCGGCCAGCGGCAGGTTCGTTTCGGCCGGTTTGACCTCCGCGGCGCTCACGATGCGTCCCACCAGGTCGGTCCCGGCAGGCAGCGCCCGGAAGCGGTGAATGCCCTGCTGCGGCAGGGTGTGTTCGACGATCAACCCGGTAATTCCGTGCCAGAAGACCCCGCTGGACCGGTCCAACGCCGTGTTTTCCATCATCACTGAGAATAACGGCCGCACGCAGGTGCCAATGACGGCCAGCGTGAACTCGTCCATCGTCGCGCGGCCGTCCACCTGCAACGTCACCAGCCCGCGCGCCACCAGCGCGCGCCGGGCGGCATCCAGCAGGTGGGTGCGCTCGCGTTCGCTGGCGTCCACATCAAAGATGCCTTCCATGCCCGGAATGCGCCGGGATTTCAACAATACCAGCAGAAAATACAGCTCTTCCTGGGAAAGGGTCAGGGTAGGTTCAGGCGATTTGGCGCTCATGCTCCTCCAACGGGACGGCCGCGCTGCAGCGCGTACAGCGCGTCGCCAAGTTTTTCGATTTCCTTGACTGTATTGTAATGGGTCGCGCCGATGCGCACCAGACCGCCGGCGGACTCCAGGCCCAACCGCTCCGTCACCGCCAGCGCGTAAAAATTGCCGCTCCACACGTTGATTCCCCGCTCCGCCAGGTAGCCCGCCACCGCATCCGGTGCGTGGCCTGCCAACGTGAACGAAACCGTGGGAACACGCTCTGTCAGGCGCAGCGGGTCCTGAATGCCATAGATCCTGGCGCCGGGAACCGCCCGCAGCGTTTCAATCAGCGCCCGGCTCAGCTCAAATTCATACGAGCGCACCACCGACATGGCCTGTTTCAGCACCTGCCGCCGGCCGTCGTACTCCTCGGCGTACAATTCCAGGTAATCTTCGCCGTACAGGTAGCCCAGCCACTCCAGATATTCGAGCGCGCCCAGCAGCCCGGCCATCCCCTCGAAGTTGCCGGTGCCGGTCTCAAACTTGCCCGGCGGTATTGCCGGCGCCGGCCGGACGCGGTAGGCAGGCAGGCTCTCCAGCAGCTCATAGCGCCCATACAGCACGCCCAGGTGCGGGCCAAAAAATTTGTAAGCCGAACAGACCAGGAAATCGCATCCCAATTGCTGCACGTCGATCGGCCCGTGCGGCGCAAACTGCACGGCATCAATATACACCACCGCGCCGGCCTCGTGCGCCAGCGCGGTCATTTTTTCCACCGGGTTGACCGTGCCGGTGGCATTGCTGGCATACCCAAAGGCAGCCAGCTTCGGGCGCTCGTCCAGCGCAGCCTCAAAATCGGCCAGGTCCAGCGTGCAATCCGCCGGGTCAATATCCACCCAGCGCACGCGGCAGCCGCGTTCCTCCGCCAGTTGCACCCACGGCGAAATGTTAGCGTCATGATCCAGCCGGGTCACCACCAGCGTATCACCCGGGTTGAGGATTCGCCCCAGGGCTCGGCTCACCTGATAGGTCAACGTGGTCATGTTCGCGCCGAAGACAATCTCCTCCGGCCGCCGCGCGTTGAAGAAATCGGCCGCCGCCTGGCGTGCCTGGTCAACCAGCGCATCCGACTCACGGCTGGTCCGAAATGCACCGCCGTGATTGGCGTTCGTTTCCACCAGGTAGCGGCTCATGCGTTCCAGGCAGCTCCGCGCCACCTGCGTTCCGCCCGGATTGTCGAAGTAAATGCAATCCCGCTGCAGCGCGGGAAATTGAGCACGAACGGTTGGACTGTCCAGCGGCATGGTCACCTCCGGTGGTAAAAAAGACTGGGCAGCGAAGCATACCCGCCGCCCAGCCGTTTGTACTGCCTAGATGTGCTGGTCAGGATCGCTGTCGTCCACGTCGGCGTCCATGTCGTCGGCCACCTGGTCCGCTGTGCGGCGGATCCATAACAGCAAGACCTGGCCCTCCTCGATCTCCAGCGAACGGGCAGCCATGATCGGCGCGCGCTCCTCGAGGCCCAGGCGATTGCGATAATGCAGGTAAATGGAGGACTGATTGCGCCATGCGCGGTAACACCGTTCGACCAGCAAAGGCCCGTTAAACGTGCGCAGGCGCGTCAAAGACAGGTCGTACAGAGCCGGACCTTCATTCAAACCCAACGCCCAACCATCCTGAATGCTCTCGAATGTGGGTGTGGGGCCTTCTATAATTGTAATCTTTTCTTCTTCCATAAACTACCACTCCACAATCGCCATCATACCACAATATTACGGCTTTTCCAGCCCGTGTTCGGGCAGCAGGTCGCCCTGATGCAGGATGCGCGCCGTGGTATCGTCGGCCACCACATCGCCGTGATCCATCACCACCATGCGCGGCAGCAGGGCGCGAACCAGGGCCAGGTCGTGC
>CALMIB010000148.1 GCA_937863945.1 uncultured Longilinea sp. | reverse complement strand
ATCGAACAGCCACACTTCGAACGCGGTCACTTTCTTGGGGTCGCCGACGCCGATGGTCTCGGAGATGCCCACGCCGCACTCGCCCAGGAATTCGCCGCTGGGGGAGTCGATGCTGAAAGAGTCGTCATACAGGTCGTCGCCGGCCATGTAAGTGGTCATAAATTGCGCCACGGGTTGATCCTGGCCTTCGGCCTGGAAATCCGTGCGTTCCGCAGCGCGGTTCATTTCCTGCGCGCGCGAAACCGGCGTTCCGCCCGCGGGCTGCCGTTTGTTTTTAAACACCAGGTTGTAAGCCAGCGCGGCGCCAATCCCCAGAACAGCCAGCGTGGCGATAATCAACAAGACAGGCGAAGGGCCGCCTGTGGCCTCTTCTTCATCCGGGTTCACGGGTTCCGTTGCGCCGGGCGTGGTCACAGGCAACCCGGCCTGACTGGTCGGTTGAGCGGTGATCGGCGACTTAACCACGGTCTGGAAGGCCATCAGTTCAGCCTGTGAGGCAGGACAATTGACGGAGTTGACTTCGATCAACACATCGGCCGCTTTTGGGCCCAATTCCTGCCAGCGCTGCAAGGCCAGGTCAGCCCGTTGATCCTTGCCAAACGCTTGGATCGCCATGCACAGGTAATCCACCTTGGCGTCATCGCGCAAATGCGACGGGGCAGCATCGGTCCATTCGACCGGCCACAACCCCCACCCCAGAACGAAGAGGCCGATGATCAGGCCAACGACAAAGCCAACAGCGGCGGCGACTTTGGGATTGCGAAGTTGTTCAAGAATCTTGTCCATAATTCAGCTCCTACAGGTCTGGTTTCCCTGCCTGGTGTTCTGCTTTCCATGCTGCGTTCATTTTAGAACAAATTTCGCAAGAAAGCAACAGCCACCGGGTGGCAAAAGGTTACATGGAAGGTTGTTGCAAGGTCTATGCCGTTTCAGTGGAGGTTTCTTCGATCTGCTCCGTCAGGAAAGTCTCCTGGCATTGTGTGCATTGGAATTCACGTTTGTTGGCCACCACCAGCAAACCGCCGCATTTGGGGCACGGCGCGGCAATGGGGCGCTTCCACGAGGTAAAATCGCATCCCGGGTAGTTGGCGCAACCGAAGAAGATGCGGCCTTTGCGCGTCTTCCGCTGGACAAGATCGCCGCCGTCCTTGGGACACGCAACGCCGATCTTTTCCAGCCAGGCCTCGGTGTAGCGGCAGGCCGGAAAATTGCTGCAACTGATGAATTTGCCGTACCGCCCCCAGCGAATCACCAGGTCATGGCCGCATTCCGGGCAGGAGCGTCCAACTTTTTCCAGTTCAGCTTTGGTGACCGGGATTTCAGCCTGCGCCTTGCGAAGTTGCGGTTCAAAGGTCCGGTAAAAGTCAGCGATGACGAGCGGCCACTCGCGTTTGCCTTCCGCCACCTGGTCGAAATTGGCCTCCATCGCGGCGGTAAAACCCGGATCGACCACTTCCGAAAAATGCTGAACAAGTAAATCGTTTACCAGGATGCCCGTATCGGTCGGGAAGAGGCGTTTGTTTTCGCGGACGACGTAGCCGCGTTCCTGGATGGTGGACAGGATCGGCGCATAAGTGGAAGGGCGTCCAATGCCGTGCTCTTCCAAAACCTGCACCAATGTGGCTTCGGTAAAGCGCGGCGGCGGCTGGGTGAAATGTTGCTCCGGCAGCAGACGGATCAAGCGCTGTGGCTGTCCTTCTTCCAGGTTCGGCGGGATGCGCACATCGTCATCCCCCTCGGCTTTTTTATCCTCGTCGCGGGTTTCTTCATAGACGATCAGGTAACCGGGGAACCGCAGCGTGGAGCCCGTCGCGCGCCACAGGTAATTATGTTGCGGCGTTTGGGTGGCAATGTCCACAGCCACCGTGTCGTACACAGCGGCTTCCATTTGCGAGGCCAGGAAGCGCTGCCAGACCAATTGATACAACTTGAATTGATCGGCGGAGAGGAACGATTTGATGCGGTCCGGTGCGCGCATCACCGAGGTCGGTCGGATGGCTTCATGCGCCTCCTGCGCGCCCACCGCGCGGGTCTTGTAGTACGGCGGCGCTGGCGGCAGAAAGTCGCCGCCGTATTGCGCCAGGATTAAATCGCGCGCCTCTTTTTGCGCCAGCTCGGAGATGTTGGTTGAATCGGTGCGCATGTAGGTGATCAGGCCGGTCGCGCCGCCCTCGCCCACGTCGAGGCCCTCATATAATTGTTGTGCCAGCGCCATGGTCCGCCGCGCCGTATATCCCAGGCGGCGGGATGCTTCCTGTTGCAGCGTGCTGGTGATGAAGGGCGCTTGCGGTTTGCGCCGCCGCTCGGTGCGCTTGATCTTGTTGATGGCAAATTCCGCGTTCTCCAGGTCGTTCAATAGCGCATCAACCGTCTCTTTATTTGCAAGCACCGGTTCAGCATCATCCAGGCGTACCAGGCGAGCCTGGTATTTGTTTTTGGGGGTGCCCTGCGGGTGCAGT
>CALMIB010000147.1 GCA_937863945.1 uncultured Longilinea sp. | reverse complement strand
GCCGGCGCGACGCCGCCCAGGTGCTGGCCAACGGCGGCATCGCCGGGCTGTTTGTGCTGCTGCACGCCGCCTTTCCGGCCGCGGCCTGGCCGTGGGCGGGCTTCGCCGGCGCGCTGGCGGCCGTCAACGCCGACACCTGGGCCACCGAGCTGGGCGTGCTCAGCCGCGCGCAGCCGGTGCTGATCACCTCCCGCCGCCCCGTCGAGCGCGGCACAAGCGGCGGCATCACCTGCGCCGGCACCTTCGCTTCCTTCGGCGGCGCATTCCTGATCGGCCTGCTGGCCGCGACCTTCTGGCCGGGCGGCGCGCTGGATGTTTTCACCTTCCTCACCCGCGCCGGCTGGATCGGGCTGTTCGGGCTGCTGGGCAGCCTGCTCGATTCAACCCTCGGCGCGACCGTCCAGGCCATTTATTACTGCCCATCCTGCAAGAAAGAAACCGAACGCCACCCGCTGCATACCTGCGGCACGCCCACCACGCGCAAGCGCGGGCTGCCCTGGCTGAACAACGACTGGGTCAACACGGCCTGCGCGTTGGCCGGCGCCGTGCTCGCCGTGGCGGTGGCGCTGCTGCCCGGCAGTCCGCTCGAACCGATACGAACTGTTTCGACTGGAGGGGAAACCATGACCATCACCCTGACCTCGTCCGCCTTTGCCAACGGGCAGCCCATCCCACAGGCCTACACCTGCGACGGTAAAAACATTTCACCCGCGCTGCAGTGGAGCGGCGTGCCCGCCAAAGCCAAAAGCCTGGCATTGATCGTCGAGGACCCCGACGCGCCGGTGGGTATCTTCACCCACTGGGTGCTCTATAATCTGCCGCCCAACCTGGCCGGGCTCAACGAGAGCGTGCCGCGCCTGGCAACGCTGACCGACCTGGGCGTGCAGGGCATCAACGACTTCCGCAAAACCGCCTACGACGGTCCCTGCCCGCCGGCCGGCAAAGCCCACCGCTATTATTTTAGACTATACGCATTGGATATCGAACCTTCACTCGCGGAAGGCCTGACCCGCCAGAAGCTGCTCGCTGCAATGGACGGGCACATTTTGGCGCAGGGCGAGTGGATGGGAACCTACCGGCGTTGATTTCTGCCCGCCGCTCTTCGGCCTCGTCTTCACCGCCGGCGCAGCTTACCAGGGCACCAGCGCCGGGTTGAACGCCCTGTAAAACGGCCTGCGCGCCTCCGCCGCGCTGCTGGCGCCGGTGCCGTTCATCTTCCTATACGCCCTGTCCAATCAAAAAGATTGAGCCTGCGCCCCCGGACCGGGGGTGTAAGCGATTTGTCAGTATGTTTTGATAGGATTGCATTGAGGTCAGAGGGTTGGCCGCTTTACGATTCACTTACAGCTGCTGTAAGGGACATTGACCTTTGTTCTTTTAAGCGTATACTGGTATTATCTGGGCCTATTTTTGGGGATTTATGAGGAGAATCTTCTTTGTTGCAACGCCTGAAGAGCTTTCGTTTTAAGAAAAATTATCGCGGGCAATCCTTCGTGGAATTGGCACTTGTGCTGCCGATTCTACTGCTGCTTTTATTGGGTGTGACTGAGGTGGCCTTTTATATTGGCGCTTACATGGACGTCCTGGATTTAACTCGTGAAACCGCCCGGTTTGCGTCGGCGCGCGATCCTTTTGCCCTGACCGGCGATCTCAATTGCAGCACGACCGATGAACTTAATTTTTATTATGATTCGGCCTGCATGATCTCCCCGCCCGCCGGGTCAGCCAACTGCGTATTAAGCGAGTATTGCAACGGTTTCAACCCCTACATCAGCTTCAATCCGGCCACCGATGATGTGGTCATTTCAGTTTTTACAATCACCGGCACCAGCGTGTCGGACCAGTGGCCGGCGCCCAACGGGCGTTGGGCGCTCTCCAATGTGAATTTTGTCAGCCACACCGATACCACCTTTACACCGGACGACAGCCCCAGTTCGCTGACCGATAATTTTCGCAAGGATTGCGAAGGCAACGTGATCCGTTCAGAGCCGTACTTCACCGAAGCTGAAGTGGAAAGCCGCCTGTTGAACACATCTCCTCACGAAAAAGGCTATGTGGCGGTGGAAGTTTATTATTGTTACAATCAGGTCTTTAATATCCCACTATTTTCAATTTTTGTCCCGAATCCCATCCAAATCCACGCCTACACCCTCATGCCTTTGCCCGGCAGCATCCCCACCCCAACCCCGATCCCCTGAGATACGCCATGTTCAAAAAACGCGCAGAAAATAAAGGTCAAATCATTGCCGTTTTTGCAGTATCTTTACTGGCATTGTTATTTTTTGTCGGCCTGGCGTTGGATGCCGGCTCAGTGTATGTCACCTACGGAAGCCTGAAGCGCACGGTTGATTCCGCCTCGATTGCCGCCGCCAATGAATTCAAACGCGTAGCCGATATTTCCATGATGAGGGAAGCCGCCGAGGAAATCTTCAACCTGCTGAACGTGGACCAGGTGAGCGTGATCGTCCGCGTGTGTGATGAAGATCAAAACGGGGTACGCGATCCCGCTTTGCAGACTGATTTTCCTGAATTCTATGCGCGCTGTCCGGACACCTCCGCAGGCGATGCCCC
>CALMIB010000146.1 GCA_937863945.1 uncultured Longilinea sp. | reverse complement strand
AACCAACCAGGGGTTTGGGGGTGGGCGCAGGATAGGATGATGAGCTCATGAGACGCCAAAAAAACAGCCTGTGAGGCTGGTTGCCAACCTCACAGGCAGATCATCAATGGGGTTATTCGCCGGCCAGGTACTTGGTTTCCAGCTCTTTTAATTTACCCTCTTCGGAGAGAGCCTTGAGCGCCGCATTGATCTTATCGAGCAGGTCGGTTTTGTTCTTGCACACGGCAATGCCGTAGGACTCATCGGTGAAGACATCGCCAACCATTTGCAGCTTGCCCGGATTCTTGCCCAGGAAACCGACCGCGGTCAGGTAGTCCACGATGACGGCATCCACCTGGCCGTTCTGCAGGTCGAGGAAGGCCAGATCATAGGAGTCATACGGCTTGAAGGTGACATCGGCAATCTTTTCGGCTTCGATGGCGCCGGTGGTGCCCAACTGCGCTGCGACGGTCTTGCCGGTCAGGTCGGCGTAGCCCGTGATGTCAGTATTGCCCGTCTGCACGACGACGATCTGGCCTGCGTTGATATACGGATCCGAGAAGAGCATCTCCTTTTTGCGATCGTCTGTGATGGTGATGGCCGCGATGGCGACGTCAAACTGGCACTGGCTGATGCCGGCCGTGACCGAATCGAAGGGCGTATTTTCAATGCTGATTTCCAGACCAGCCTTGTCCGCGATCAGCTTGATCAATTCGATGTCAAAGCCGGTCATTTCCTTGGTCTGTTCATCCACGTATTCAAACGGCGGGAAAGTGGCATCGGTGGCGACGGTAACCTTGGTCTTGGGGGCGCTGCAAGCCGTGAGCAGCATGGCCAGAATGGCCAGAATCGAAATGGTAAACAAAACGGTGCGTTTCACTCTTTCCTCCAGGTAATATAGGGTATGAAACTGAAGCGGATTGGGAACTGGCCAGGGCGGAGCGGCAGCCTTTTCCGGTTGCCTGCAAAGCCAGTATCAACATTATAGCATGACCCTGAAATGGGTCGAGGCTTTCAAGGCTGTAATTATTGTAAACGCCTGTTTTATGTATAATGGTTGCATGCAATCCAAAATGAATTCACAGGCCCTCACGCTGCAATCCATCCGCAAGAAATTGATCCCCGGGTTGATCCTGGGGGTGCTGGTCATGCTCGGGCTGGCCCTGTTGGGGGATTTGCGCCAGGTGGAACAAAGTATCCTGACTTTTTACTGGCCCCTGTTCCCGCTGGCCTTGCTGCTCACGCTGTTCAATTACACGCTGCGCTTTTTCAAGTGGCATTTCTACCTGAACCAGGTTGAGGCGCGCGGGCTGCCGCTGAAGGAGAGCCTGCGACTGTTCGTGGCGGGCTTCCCGTTGGCCGTGACCCCCGGCAAGGTTGGCGAGGTGCTAAAGGCTGTGTGGGTCAATCGGAAGACCGGCGTGCCGGTTGCGCGCGGCATTTCGGTGGTGGTGGCTGAGCGCATTAGCGACGGCATGGCCGTGCTGATGCTGTCGGTGGCCGGCATCATCGCCTACCCGCGCTACTGGCCGGCCTTTGCCGTGGTGTTGGTATTGTTGCTGTCGGTCATCGTCATTTCGCAAATTCGTCCGCTGGCGCTGGCGCTGCTGGGCTGGATGGAGAAAGTGCCGCTCGCGCGGCGCTTTACCGCTGGGCTGCGCGAGTTTTATGAGGGCAGTTTTGCGCTGTTTAAGCCGTGGCCCACGCTGCTGGCGGTCGGGCTGGGAACGGTTTCCTGGTTGGGTGAGGGGATTGGCTTTTACCTGATCCTGTTGGGGTTGGGCCTTCCGGCCAGCCTGCAACTGGCTTCGACCGCGGTGTTTATCCTGGCGTTTGCCACCATCGTCGGCGCGGTTTCGACGCTGCCGGGCGGGCTGGGCGCGGCGGAGGCCTCCATTGCCGGCATGTTGACACTGCTGGTGGGCATCGAGCCTGCCCTGGCCACCACGGCCACCCTGTTGATCCGCCTGGCGACCTTCTGGTTTGGCATTCTGCTGGGGATGCTGGCCTGGGCGGTCTCGCCGGATCTGTTGGGCCTGCGGGAAAGGCACGGCACCCTTGTGGAGGGTTGAATTTCACTGTCACACCGCGGCTTCCAAAGACAGCCTGGTGAGACCCGAGGATTTGGTGGCGGAAGCGGCCCGGCGGGGCATTGACCGGCTGATTGTCACCGATCACAACCGCCTGGAGGGCGCGCTGCGCGCCCGTGAGTTGGACCCGGAGCGGGTGATCGTCGGCGAAGAGATCAAAACCACGCGCGGCGAGTTGCTGGCTGCCTTCGTGAGCGAGCACGTGCCGCCCAACCTGACGCCGCTGGAGACGATCGCCCGGTTGCGCGACCAGGGCGCGTTCATCAGCGTTTCACACCCGTTTGATTTGCAACGCCACGGCTGGCCGCTGCCCGACCTGCTGGAAATCGCGCCGCACGTGGATGCGATCGAGGTGTTCAACGCGCGCTGCCTGAATGCGCGCATGAACGCCCAGGCGGCCGAATTTGCCCGCCAGCACCACCTGGCCGGCACGGTTGGCTCGGACGCGCACACCCTGGGCGAACTGGGGCAAGCCACGCTGCTGCTGCCGCCGTTCGCCAGCGCGGAAGAGCTGCAACGGGTGATCTGGGATGGGCAGGCGCAAACCCGGCTGTCGCCATTCTGGGTGCATTTTTATTCCACACTGGCACGCTGGCGCAAACGCATCCAGCCGCGCCTGAACCGGCTGTAATTGGCTTCACAGCTTGCCAGGTTAGGGGTAAAATAGCGTTGATCGGGGCGATGGCGGAATCGGCAGACGCAACGGACTTAAAATCCGTCGATGGTGACATCGTGAGGGTTCGACCCCCTCTCGCCCCACAAGTTAAATATCAAACGGACGAACGGGGGCAGGCCCCCTCTCGCCCCACAAGTTAAATATCAAACGGACGAACGGGGGCAGGCTGTAAAAAATTGCGACAGCCATTCCCGAATTTATCTACCAAAAATAACTTGCCAAGTTGAATTGTCTGACAGATAATAGAGGCATATTCCCAAAATCTTAAAAAGGAGAAGTAGCGATGTGTGCATTAAACCGGCGTCCGTTTACGGCGACCCCGCTGAAATTGCGCAAGCCCGTTCCATCCGATATCGAAGTCGCACAGGAATCGGATATTAAACCGATTTCTCAGATCACCGAGGAATTGGGACTTCTCCCGGAGGAAATCGAATTTTACGGCCCATATAAGGCCAAAGTCAAACTGGAAGTGCTGGACCGCCTGAAGGATATCCCGAATGGCAAATACATCGACGTGACTGCCATCACGCCAACCCCGCTGGGCGAAGGTAAGACCACCACCACCGTTGGACTCAGCCAGGCGCTGGGCGCACTGCTGAACTACCGCGTGATGACCTGCATCCGCCAGCCCAGCCAGGGTCCCACCTTTGGCATCAAGGGCGGCGCGGCCGGCGGCGGCTACAGCCAGGTGATCCCGATGGAGGAGTTCAACCTGCACCTTACCGGCGACATCCACGCCATCACCGCGGCCAACAACCTGGTGGCGGCCGCCATCGATGCGCGCATGCTGCACGAGTCCGAGGCGACCGACGAGCAGCTTTTTAATCGCCTGATCCCGGCCGGCAAGGACGGTAAGCGGCATTTCTCGCGCCTGATGATTGAACGCGTGCGCAAGCTGGGCTTCACCACGGACAACCCGGATGAGTTGACCCCCGAACAGCGCAAGCGGCTCTGCCGGCTGGATATCGACCCGAATGCCATCACCTGGCGGCGCACGATCGACACCAGCGACCGTTTCCTGCGCGGCATCACCATTGGTCAAGGCCCGGAAGAAGCCGGACATGAGCGCCAGACCGGATTTGACATCACCGTGGCCAGTGAGATCATGGCCGTTTTAGCCCTGACGACCAGCCTGAAGGATATGCGCGAACGCTTTAGCCGCATCGTGATCGGCCTGAGCAAGAGCGGCGAGGCCATCACCTGCAGCGACCTGGGCGTTTCGGGCGCGATGACGGTGCTGATGCGCGACGCGATCAAACCCAACCTGATGCAGACGTTGGAAGGTACGCCGGTCTTCGTGCATGCCGGACCGTTCGCCAATATTGCCCACGGCAACAGCTCCATCCTGGCCGATCAGATCGCGCTCAAGCTGGCCGATTATGTCGTGACCGAATCCGGCTTTGGCGCCGACATGGGCATGGAGAAATTCTTCGATATCAAATGCCGCGCCTCCGGCCTGATCCCCGATGTGGTGGTGCTGGTGGCGACCATCCGCGCGCTGAAGATGCACGGCGGCGGCCCCAAGGTGGTGGCGGGCAAGCCGTTGGACAAGGCTTACACCGACGAGAACCTGGAGCTGCTGCGGGCCGGCATTCCCAACATGATCCATCACATCAAGCTGGCGCGCAAGTACGGCGTGCCGGTGGTGGTGGCAGTGAATAAGTTCTTCACCGATACCGACGCCGAGTTGGAATTGGTGCGCAAGGCCGCCGTGGAAGAAGGCGGCGCGTTCGCGGCGGAAGTGTGCGAACATTGGGAGAAGGGCAGCGGTGGCGCCGTGGAATTGGCGAAGAGAGTGGTTGAAGCTGCCAACCAGCCGAGCAATTTCCAATTCCTCTATGATTTGAATTTATCGATCAAGGAAAAGATCGAAATCATCTCGCGGGAAGTGTACGGCGCCGACGGCGTCGATTATTCACCCGAAGCCGAGGCACAAATTGTTGAATATACCCGCCTGGGCTTCGACAAACTGCCCATCTGCATGGCCAAAACGCATCTCAGCCTGAGCCACGATCCAAACCTGAAGGGCGTGCCAAAGGGTTTCCGCATTCCCGTGCGTGATATCCGCGCATCCGTGGGCGCGGGGTTTGTTTACCCAATTCTGGGGAAGATGAGCACCATGCCCGGTCTGCCGACCCGGCCGGCATTCTACGATGTGGACCTGGACCTGGAAACGGGCCGCGTGGTTGGGTTATTCTAACCCTTTCGAACAAGGCGGGACGGGTAAGGTTGCCCGTCCCGCTTTTATTATAAAATTTCAAAATCGATGACAATAAGTTGACAAATACTCTCTTGAATCGCGTATAATTTTTATGGGATTGTTTGCATTATCTGTATTTTAGGAGGAGCGATGGATATTGTTGGCAAGGAAGCGATTTCGGTGGATGTGGGGCAAAGACTGCGCGCTTTGCGTGAGGAGCGCGGGGTATCCATGCGCTCGCTGGCACGCCGCAGCGGATTATCGGCCAATGCGCTCAGCATGATCGAGCGCAATCTCACTTCCCCATCGGTAAGCACCCTGAACAAACTGGCCGCAGCGATGGAAGTGCCCATTACGGCATTCTTCCGGCAGGAGCCTGATCGCAGCAACATTGTGTTTCGCAAGGCTTCCGAACGTACCCGCGTGCCATTCATGCGCGGGATCTGGGAAGGGTTGGGCGGTGAATACTTCACCGGGCGGGTGGAGGCATTTCTGCTCACGCTGGAAAATGGCGGCAGCAGCGGCCCGAACGGCATGTTGCATACGGGCCATGAGTTTGTGTTTTGCCTGCGTGGAACGCTGGATTATGACATCGAAGGTCAGCATTATCTGTTGGAAGCCGGCGACAGCTTGATCTTTGCCGCGCAGTTGAATCACCGCTGGCGCAATCCCGGGCCAACCGTGGTGAATGCCATCATCCTCATTTCCGGGTTCGACGAAAGCGAACGGCCCGGTGAGTTTCACCTGGCATCGACCGGCGGCGAGGACCCATTCGTCCCGGAGATTTAAGCCAGCACGGAGGTGAATCAAAATCGCCCGGTCGGCGTACTATTAATCCCCAGTAAAACAAATTGCGGGGGCCGGGTTTATAAATTCAGCCAGCGGGCGGCCAGGTTGGGCAGATCGCGCAGGGAACCCACCTGGACCTTGCACTGCGGCAGCGATTCGATGAACAGCTTGCCGTAGCGTTTGGTCAGGATGCGCCGGTCGAGGATGGCCACCACGCCGCGGTCGGATTGCGTGCGGATGAGGCGGCCAAACCCCTGGCGGAAGCGCAGGATGGCTTCGGGCAGGCTGTATTCGTTGAACGGGTCCTCGAAGGTCTCGGAGCGGGCGGCGATGATCGGGTCTGAGGGGACATCGAATGGCAGCTTGACGATCACCAGCACCGAGAGCGCCTCGCCTGGAATGTCGACGCCTTCCCAGAAGGCGCGCGTGCCCAGCAGTACGGCGCGGTCGGTTTCGCGGAAGGTTTCCAGCAGGGTGTTGGTGGATGCGCCATTGCCCTGTTCGTATAGTTGAATGTCCTGATCGACCAGCGCGGGGCCGATGGCCTGCGCGGTGCGCTTGAGCTGCGCGTAAGAGGTGAAGAGCGCCAGCAGCCTTCCGCCGGTGGAGGAGGCCAGACGCACCAGCGACTGCTCGACCGCGCGCTGGTAGGCGCCGGCATCCGACGGCTCAGGGATGTCGTTGGCCAGGAACAACAGCGCGGCGCTTTCATAATCAAACGGCGAGCCGACCACCAACTCATCAGCTTCATCGGCGTTCAGTCGGCTGCGCAAATACTCAAATTCATTATTGGTGGTCAGCGTCGCCGACGTGACGATCACGCTGGATTTTTCGTGCCAGAGGTATTTTTCCATCAGCGGACCGACGTGCAACGGCGCCACCTGCAGGACGATGCGGCTGTTGTTGGGCGGAATTTCCGCCCAGTAAATCGAACCGGCATCCGGCGAGGCAATCATACCGCCCAGATAAGCATTGGCCTCATTCAGGCGGCGGGCCAGCGTGCCCAGCACGCCGATGTTATCTTCCAGTTCTTCGCTGTGCACATCCAGCTCGGAGAAAGACTGGATCAACTGATTGAGCAGGTTGAGCAGCAGCTTATAAGTCTCGCTGGCGGTATCCCAGGCCATTTCCACGTCGCTCCAGGCAGGCAGGGTGCGGGTGGAGGCTTGAATGCGCACCTGCTGGCCGTAATTGCTGACCGGTTGGCCTTCGCGCATGGACTCGAGGAACCTGTCAACCGCCTGGAAGACCTGGGCCAGGTCGTGCTCGAGGCGAAAACCGAGGTCGGTGAGGCGCTGCACGGCCTGGTTCAGGGCGGCGAAATCGGATGGGCGCAACAGGTTGCGCGTGAGGGTGAGCAGCCGGCCGAGCGAACCGGAGCTCGTGCCGCCCATTTCGCGCAACAGGCGCTGCAGGTCGCCCTGGCTGACGCGGAAGCTGAGCGCGGAGGTGGTGGCGGATTCCAGGTGGTGGCCTTCGTCGACGATCAGGTAATTATATTCTGGCAGCACGCGGCTGCCCGTGACCACGTCGGAGAGCAGCAAGGCATGGTTGACCACTAATAGGTGCGCGCTTTGCGCGGCCTGGCGGGCCATGAAGAACGGGCACGCGCCGCCGGTGCGGCTCATGCACACTTCAGCTTTGCAGCCTTCGTCCTCGGCGGAGATGCGCGACCAGATGTCGCGTTCAATCGGGCCGTTCAGGTTGATCTCGTTGCGGTCGCCCTGGCCGCCTTCGTTCAGCCACACCAGCACCTTGGCCAAAACGCGCATTTCCTCGGCGCTTTCGGGGCCGCGCTGGCGCAGCGTTTCCAGCCTTCGCGGGCACAGATAGTTGGAGCGGCCTTTTAGCACCGCCGTGCGCAGGTCGATCTCCAGCGCGGCGCGCAGGTCGGGGATGTCTTTCTTGATGAGTTGATCCTGCAACGTGATGGTGTTGGTGGAAATGACCACGCGGGTGTTATTTTGATAAGCCCACAGCGCCGCCGGAACCAGGTACGCAAACGACTTGCCGGTGCCGGTGCCGGCTTCCACCATCAGGTGATAGCCCTCGGAGAGCGCCTGGGCAACCGAGCGGGTCATTTCCACCTGCTGCGGGCGGTACTCAAAGCTCTTGAAATAGCGCGAGAAGACGCCGCCATGTTCGAGGATGGCCGCAGCTTCGTCGGGGTTGAGCGGGATGGGATTGGCGGCCGGGGTCAGCGGCGGAGCGAGCAACTCGCCGCTTTCGTGAAACAGCGCGCCGTAATCGGCGGTGCCGCCGTGGCGGGGCGGGATGGGCTGACGGACGCGCGCGCGCAAAACCTGCTCAAACAACCAGCCCGCGCCCCATTCAAGCGGTTCGGACAGGCGCACGAACTCGGCTAACAGCTCGAGCGGCAGCGCCAGGGTTTTGTCATACAGGCGGGTGAACACAGCGTGCGCCAGGCGGGCGTCGTCGAGCGCGCGGTGCGAGTTCGGGATGAGGATGCCCATCTGTTGGCCAAGCGTGCCCAGGTTGTAGCGGCTGGAGGTGGGCAG
>CALMIB010000145.1 GCA_937863945.1 uncultured Longilinea sp. | reverse complement strand
GGAGAGGTGAATCACGCCTTCCAGGTCGTCTTCCAGGGGGGCGAAGGCGCCGAACTTGGGCAGACGGGAGTTGGCGGATGGACAGGCCGATACGTTTCTTGTCGCGGTCAATGCTGATGACCTTGACCTTGACTTCCTGGCCAACCTTGAGGACTTCGCCGGGATGC
Source organism: uncultured Longilinea sp. (assembly GCA_937863945.1). Taxonomy (GTDB): domain Bacteria; phylum Chloroflexota; class Anaerolineae; order Anaerolineales; family Anaerolineaceae; genus Longilinea. Next base: position 4,116 of record CALMIB010000145.1, on the reverse strand, counting down.
TGAATGCGATCCCAGGAGATTTCGGAGAGGTGGACCAGGCCGTCGGCGCCGTTGATGTTGACGAAAGCGCCAAAATCAGCCAGGCTGGTGACGCGGCCGGTGCGAATTTCGCCTTCCTTCAGCTCGTCGATGACGCGTTCCTTGAGGGTTTCGCGGGTTTCGGTGCTGGCGGCGCGCTCGGAGAGGATCAGGCGGCGGCGTTCGCGATCGACTTCGATGACGATCACGTCGATTTCCTGGCCGATCATCTTGCTCCAGCGCTGATCGGGGGTTTCACCCGACAGGCCGGCGCGGCGAGACAGGCTGATCTGGGAGGAGGGCACGAAACCGCGCAATCCACCGACGGGAACGATCAGACCGCCCTTGTTGTAGCCAACGATCGAGCTGTGATAGACCTCTTTGGAATTGAGCAGTTCTTCTGTTCGCGTCCAACTGACTTCTTCACGCGCCCGAACATAGGAGAGGACAAGGTTCCCGTTCTGGTCTTCAGGGTTGACGACAAAGACCGGGATTTCCTGTCCCACTTTGAGCTCAGAAAGCTCTTCGGAAGGAATCAATTCATATTCCTTGCCGGTGATCATGCCTTCTGATTTTGTCCCGACACTGACTAATATCTGACCAGGGGTGATGCTTGCGATCACACCGTTGCGGATCTCGCCAGCCTTGGGAAATTCAATCCCAGGGCCTTCCTGGTCGAGAAGAGAAGCCATGTCGTTCTGGTTGTCAACCTGATGATTCTCGGGCAAGTCCCCCTGCTCGAGTTGGGCGTCGTTTTGGTCTACCATACGATCTGTGTACTCCGGTTACGAAAATATTAAGGCTCATTATAAGTGCAACTATGCATCTTGGCAACCCCGGTTTATTCTGACCGTCAGTCGCAAGATTGAGCCTGCATAACTAAGAAATTATACCAGAAAATTACCCCGATGATCATCTGAATTATTAAATTTGATTAAGGCGCAAGGGATTGCTTTCTCTTGCGCCGTCTGTGTATTGCGAGCCGTTGCCGTTAATGGCGGCGGCGTTTCTTTTTTCCACCGCCGGATGGATCTTTTGCTGCCTGGGCGCCGGCCTCCGGTTCGACCGTTTCGATTTCCGCTTCGGGGGCATCCAGACGCTCGCGGTCCACGCTGACGGAGGCCGCGCGGCTGGGCCGGAAGGTGAACATGCGGTTGACCACGCCGGAGCGGATTTCCTTGAGCAATTCCTGGAATAATTCCGAGGCCTTGCCCTTGTATTGCACCAGCGGGTCGCGTTGCGCGTAAGCTTCCAGGCCGATCGAAACACGCAGCGCTTCAATTTTCGTCAGGTATTCGACCCAGGCCTGCGAGATGACCGACAGCAGCAATTCGCGGAAACTTTCATTCAACAGGCGTTTGCCCAGGGCGCTCACCAGCTTATCGCGCTCACCCGCGGGCATGTCCGCAAGCGGTACGTTAATCATGGCATTGAAGGGCTCAATGCCAATGTACCCGGCCAGATCATTTTGCTGGCGCGCATCGAGTTGTTCCAGCGTGACCTGGTTTTGGCTGACCCGTTTCCATTCGGCGATGCCCCAGATTGTCGTGAGCGCATCAATCGCGCCGCGGGCATGCTCGAGCACCTGTTCGGTAATTTCCCTGGCAGGGCGGCCTTCGAGTTTGCGGGCCGCCAGGTAAACATAATTGAGGCGTAAAAAACGCTGGGTGGCCTGACGATGGGTGCGTTTGTCGAAACCCACGCGCGTACCCTGTGCCATCAGGCTGAGCATGGCCGCCAGGTTGCGATCTACGAGCGGGGCATCTTTGAGCCGGTCTAGCGAGGGTTCCATATCGCGTGCGATCTGGCCGTTGTTGCCCATCAACCGTTCGGCCTGCTGGCGCAGGTTGTTCTCCACGCTTTGCAGCAGCGCGCCGGAAATCTCCGGCCAGTCCAGGTTCTGCAATTGCCCGGCTTTGATATCCAGGTTTTCCACCCGCCGCTCAATCGCGGCGATGGTGCGCGCGATGGCAATGTTGAGCAGGTTGTTTTCGATTTGCGCCTGCACGACGGGCTTGACGGTTTCTGAGCCGCCCGCAAGCTGGCGCAATTGGTCGGGTGTCAGGCGCAGCGGCGTGTGAATCAAGGCTCCCAATTCTTCGGCGATTTCCTGCGGCCGGCGTTGGACGGCTGTTTCATCTTCTTCGTTGCCGTGCAGCGAATCGAGGTAGTTTTCCAGAACCTCAAAACGATCATCGCGCTGGTGTTCGAGCGCCTCGCTCATGCGGTCGAGCAGGTTGCGGGTGGCGTTGAGGATGTGATCGTGCTCGGCCTGCAATGCCCGGTCGGCCAGGTCCAGGCAGGCTTCGCGCAGATCGTACACCGTGCCGGGGGTCTTTTCGAGCTGGCGTTTGAGGTCGTCCACCAACAGCCGCTGGGTGAAGGAGGGATAATACACGCCTTCATAATCGAAGACCGGCAGGATCTCCTCCATGAAGGCCAGCAGTTTCCACGGCCCTTCCACCTCATCCTTCAGGGCCTCGGGGACGCGCAGGTTCAGGTCGGTTTCGAGCATCTCCAGGACGTCATCGGTGACATCCGGTTTGGTGAAAACGCGGTCGCGTTGTGCATAAATGCGTTTGCGCTGCGTGTTGAGCACATCGTCATATTCGATCAGGTGCTTGCGCACGTCAAAGTTGCTGCCCTCGACGCGCTCCTGGGCCTGTTCGACCAGCCGGCCAAGCAGGTTGTGTTCGATGGGGTAGCTGTCGTCGATATTCAAGCGCTTGATCAGGTTGTCCACCTGGCCGCCGCCAAACAGGCGCATCAACTCATCCTCGAGGGAGAGGTAGAAGCGCGAGGAGCCTGGATCACCCTGGCGGGCGGCGCGGCCGCGCAACTGGTTGTCAATGCGGCGGGCTTCATGCCGCTCGGAACCGATCACGTGCAGGCCGCCCAGCGCGCGCACGCGCTCCATGTTTTCCATATATTCCAGGAAGGCAATAACCGCTTCCTCGTAGATGCCATATTCCTCGCGCGGCATGGCCAGCAAGGCCTGGCGGCGCTGCTCGTTGGTCATATCGTACGGATCATTTTCCGAGCGGTGCAGCACGCGGATCACGCCGGCCAGCACATCCTCGGGGAGTTCGCCGCCCAGCTTGATGTCGACGCCGCGGCCGGCCATGTTGGTGGCGATGGTGACCATGCCGAAGGAACCGGCGCGGGCAATGATCTGGCTTTCTTCGTCATGCTTGCGCGCGTTCAACACCTGGTGCGGGATGCCGCCCTGGATGGCTTTCAGTAGGCGATCTTTTTCGGCCGGGCTGACGTCCAGCGCGCGCAAGACCAGATCCAGATTAGCGGGATCCTCAGGATTGATGGAGGCCAGCCCGAGCGGTTTGGCCGCCTGGCGCAGCTCGCCGGGGTTGAGATCGTCAAGCGGCTTGTTGAGGAATTCCAGTTCGCTGACGCGCTGTTCAAAGTAATCCTGCTTGTTCTTGTCCATCCAGGCGCGCCGGACCAGCATCACCTGCAGCAGGCGGCGGACGGGCTCAGCCTTGAGCCGGTTGGACAACCGTTCGGAGTGTTCCACCGAGGTGGTACCCACCAGTTGCGGCCGGCCGAGCAGGTAGAAGCGGATGATTTCCGCGGTGATGGCGCGCAGCTTAGCTTCTTCGGTGCGGTAAACAACGTCGGGGTAATCCTTGCGTTTCCAAAAGACGGGCTTCTTTTGGGCATCGCTCTTGTAGGCGTAATAGGTCATTTTATAGCCGGACTCATCCCTGGCTTCCACTTCCGCCAGCTCCGCGTTGGCGCGCATGGCGGAATATTCCAGGTTGGTGGGGATGGGTTGGACGTCGAGCTTGTAGATTTTGCTGAATTCTTCCGCTTCGGTGAGGCCGGTACCGGTCATGCCGGCCAGCTTTTCGTACATGCGGAAGTAATTTTGAATGGTGATAGTGGCGTAGGTGACGTTTTCGGGCTCGACCTTGACGCCTTCCTTGGCTTCGATGGCCTGATGCAGACCCTCGGACCAGCGCCGGCCGGGCATCAGGCGGCCGGTGAATTCATCCACGATGACCACTTTACCGGCCTGCACCAGGTAATCCTTGTTGCGGCGGAAGAGGAATTGCGCGCGCAGGCTTTGTTCAAGGAAGC
>CALMIB010000144.1 GCA_937863945.1 uncultured Longilinea sp. | reverse complement strand
AACCCTTCCAGCTTCGTGAAATCCGCCACGCCGTCGGCCAGTGCGGCGATGCGCTGCAGCATGCCCAGGCGGTTGGCGCGCACGGCCGGGTCTTCGGCCATCACCAGCACCGCGTCGAAGAACTGGCTGATGACCGGGATGAGCGGCAGCAGCACGGCAAAGAAATCCTCCACCGAGCCGGCTTTGCGCGGCGCGCCTTCCGCGGCGGTCAAAGCCGCGTAGAGCTGCTCCTCGGCCTTCTCCTGGAAGGCGGCCGGGTTCACCTCGTAACGCTGCGCCTGGTCGCGGGTGATGCGCACGCAGCGCGCGTAGGCCGGCAGGATGACATTCCAATCGGGGCGCGCCACCCAGCCCGAAAGCGCTTTCACACCGCGCGCAACCGCCGCCGGGTTGAAGCCCTGCGCTTCCATCACGGCCGCCACGATATCATAGCGGTAGCCCTGGTCGAGCAGCGCGCTTTGCATGCGCCCGGCGATGAATTCCAGCACCTGCGCCAGCACTTCCGGCGAAGCTGCCACCGGCAGGTTCACCGCGGCGGCCGCCAGCGCGTAGCGCAAATCAAAGTCCAGGTCCCAGCCGATCAACGCCTGGGCCAGTCCCTGGGCGGCGCGCCGCAGCGCGAAGGGATCCTTGGTGCCGGTGGGCGCCAGCCCGGCCGCGAACAACCCGACCAGCGAGTCGATGCGGTCGGCCACGCCCACGGCCAGCCCGGGCTTGAAGGCAGGCAGGTTGTCGCCGCTGAAGCGCGGCAGGTAATGTTCATAGATGGCCTTCGCCACCGCTTCACTTTCGCCCGAGCTGAGCGCGTAGTGGCTGCCCATGATGCCCTGCAGCGAGGTCATTTCCACCACCATGTGCGTCGCCAGGTCGGCCTTGCACAGGTGCGCGGCGCGCAGCGCGGTCTGGGTCTCTTCGTCGCTCAACTTCAGCAGCGGCGACAGGCTCTCCACCAGGTGTTCGATGCGCTCGCTCTTGTCGAGCATCGAACCCAGCTTGACCTGGAAGGTCAGCGTGGACAGCCTGGCGCGGAAATCTTCCAGCCTGTGCTGCATATCTTCGCGGATGAAGAAAGCCGCGTCGGCGAAACGCGCGCGGATGACCTGTTCGTTGCCGTCGGCCACCACGTCCAGGTGCTGCCCATCGCCATTGCGCACGGCCACAAAATGCGGCAGCAGTTTACCGTCCGGTTCAAACACCGGGAAGTAGCGCTGGTGTTTCTTCATCACCGAAACCAGCACCTCTGGCGGCAGGCTGAGGTGCTCGCGGTCGAAGCTGCCCAGCAAAGCCGTGGGCGCTTCCACCAGGTTGTTCACCTCGTCCAGCAGCCCGGCGTCCAGTCGATCCGGGTCGCCGCCGGCCTGCGTGATCAGCCGCTGCACCTGCATCTGGATGGCAGTCTTGCGTTCGTCAGCGTCCAGCAGGATGCCCTGGCGTTCGAGAGCGTTGAAATATTCTTCCTTGCCGCCCACGGGGATCTGTTCAGGCTGATGGAAACGCAGGCCGCGCGTGATCCGGCCTGAAACCAGCCCGGCATACGCAAAGGGCACCACATCGTCGCCCAGCACGGCCAGCAGCCAGCGGATGGGCCGCGAGAAATACACCCCGCTGGCGTTCCAGCGCATGGGTTTGTCAAATTTAATCGCGGCGATCAGGCCGGGCAGCGCTTCGGCCAGCACTTCGCCCGCGCCGCGCCCCTCCTCGTCCACCACGGCGGCGGCGTAGCGCCCGCCGTCCATCTCGCGCACTTCCAGGTCCTCCACGCGCACGCCCTTGCCGCGCGCGAAGCCCTCGCCGGCCCTGGTCGGTTTGCCGTCGGCGTCAAAAGCGCGCTCCGCCGGCGGCCCCTTGATCACCAGGGTGCGGTCGGGCTGGCGCGGCGCCAGGTCGTCCACCACCGCCACCAGGCGGCGCGGGGTTCCGTAAATGCGCACTTCACCGTGCGCCAGGCGCAATTCGTCCAGCAGCGCCGGCACGCGCTCGCGCAGTTGCGCCAGCGCCGAATCCAGGTCGGCGGAGGGCAGTTCCTCCACGCCGATCTCCAGCAGGAAATCGCTGGCGCCGGTCGGTCGCGGCGGCAGGCGCAGGGTCATCTCGGCGGGTCTGGCCCGCGCGGCGGCGGCCTCATCCAGCCAGGGGAATTCCATCTGCTGGCGCTGGGCCACGTAGGCTTCGGCGGTGCGGCGGGCCAGGTCGCGCATGCGCCCAAACAACGCCTGGCGTTCGGTCACGCCCACCGCGCCGCGCGTATCGAGAATGTTAAAGGTGTGCGAGCACTTCAGGATGTAGTCGTGCGCCGGCAGCACCAGTCCCTGCTCCAGGGCCGCCTCGGCTTCGGCTTCAAACAGTTGATACATCTGGCGCAGCCGATCCACGTTGGCAAGGTCGAAGTAATACTTGCTGTGCTCGTACTCGCCGCGCAGGTGCACGTCCCCGTAGGTGCGGTCAACCGACCAGCGGATATCTTTGAAATGGCGCACGCGCTGCATCGCCATGGCGATGCGCTCGAGGCCGTAGGTGATCTCCACCGAATTGGGGTTCAGCGGCATGCCGCCGGCCTGCTGGAAGTAGGTGAACTGGGTGATTTCCTGCCCGTCCAGCCACACTTCCCAGCCCAGACCCCAGGCGCCCAGCGCCGGCGATTCCCAGTTATCCTCGACGAAGCGAATGTCGTGCTGGCGCGGATCGATGCCCAGCGCCTCGAGCGACTTGAGGTAGATCTCCTGCGGGTTGCCGGGATCCGGCTTGAGGATGACCTGGAACTGGGTGTGCATTTGCAGCCGGTTGGGGTTTTCGCCAAAGCGGCCGTCATCCGGGCGCACCGAAGGTTCCACGTAGGCCACGTTCCAGGGTTCCGGGCCCAGCACGCGCAGGTAGGTGGCCGGGTTCATGGTGCCCGCGCCCACCTGGGTGTAATAGGGCTGCCAGATCAGGCAGCCCTGGTCAGACCAGAAACGCTGCAGCGTCAGGATGATCGACTGAAAATCGAGCGGTTGGTTCATGCAGGCTTAACTCCCATCCATCCAGTACAGGCCGGATTGCGGCCTGAACCATGTAATCGCCGAACGGCCTGAATTATATCCCAGACTTGCCCGCCCGGGCGGCTTTGCTTTAATCGCCGGTGTACTTGCGCCGCACCTCGCGCAGGAAGGCCGGCGAGTTCAACCCGCGTTCCAGCAGATAGGTCAGGTAATGCTGCATCAGCGCTTCCAGTTCGGGCCGCACGGCATCCGGCAGGCGCACGCGGGTGGCTTCGGCATACGAGCTGCGCTGGTAATGGCGCAGATACTTTAGCGCCTGCACCGAAACCGGCCGCACTCCGGCGGCATCGATGCCGCAGCGCGGGCAGACCACCCCGCCCAGCAGCGCCGAGAAGTATTGCGCCTCGGGCTGGATCTCGTTGCCGCACTGCACGCAGTGGAACAACTCGGGGCGAAACCCCAGCAGATCCAGCAGGCGGATTTCATAATAGCGGATGGCCGGTACAGGATCCTCCAGCGTGGAAACGCGCTCGAGCGCCTCGACGAACAGGCGGTAAAGCGAGGAATTCTCGCCTTCTTCGTAGGTAAAGCGGTCGAGCAGCTCGGCCACGTAGGCGGCGTAGCCGGTGCGCTCCAGGTCGTCCCGCACCGGCAGGTAGGCGTCCAGCGTTTCGGCCTGGGTCACAATCCAGATCTCGCGGCCGCGCGCCAGCAGCAGCGCCACGCGCGTGAACGGCTCGAGGTGCCCGGCCTTGCGCGAGCGCGGGCGGCGCGCGCCTTTGGCCACCACGCGCAGCTTGCCCAGCTCGCGCGTGAAGATGGTCAACATGCGGTCGGCTTCGCCCCAATCGCTATGCCGCAGCACCACGGCTTCCACCCGCTGCGATCGCGGCAGGCTGCTCATCTAATCCATTCGCTTACACAACCAGGCTGTCGGGGGTAAACGCGCCGGGGAGCATCTCGCCCACGGTCATTTCCATGGTCACGTTGCCCTCCTGGTCGGCCACCACCACCACCGTGTCCAGGCCAAATTCGGCCAGCACCTGGCGGCATGATCCGCACGGCGAGCCGCCGTTGACGGTCACCACGGCAATCGCTTCAAAAGAGCGCTCGCCCTCCGAAACCGCCTTGAACACGGCCACCCGCTCGGCGCAGATGGTGGTGGGGTAGGCGGAATTCTCGACATTCACGCCGTCGTAGATCTTGCCGCTGTGCGTCAGCAGCGCGGCGCCGACGGCATAATGCGAATAAGGCACGTAGGCCCAACGGCGCGCGTTTTGCGCCAGTTCGATCAGCTTCTTGCGGGTTTCATCGTTTAACATCGTTGGCTTCCTTCTCCTCGGCCGGTTCCACCTGCGCGCGGCGCGCGCGCACCCGGCGAATGCGCCGGCCGGTCACCATTTCCACGGTTAATACCCAGCCCTCCACGCTCACCTGCTCGCCCTCCGCCGGAACGTGTCCCAGCGTGCCGTACAGGTAGCCACCGACGGTGTCGGCCAGGTCTTTGGTCAGGTGCGTGCCCAGCAATTCGTTCAGATCGTCCAGGTCGGTGCGCCCGACGAACAGCATCTCGTCCGGACCGATCTGCTGGAACAAAATATCCTCAGCCTGGTCGTACTCGTCGCGGATTTCACCGA
>CALMIB010000143.1 GCA_937863945.1 uncultured Longilinea sp. | reverse complement strand
GCGTTGGTCTTTGTCATCGGTCTGTCCGTATTGCTCTTTCTGAATCGCGACCGCATCCAGGAAAATATTCCTGTGCTGGAAGCGCTGGGGTACCCCGGGGTTTTTTTGCTTTCACTGGTGGCCAATGCATCCATCATCCTGCCGGTGCCGGGCGTGCTGGTCACTTCCACTATGGGGGCCATTCTCAATCCGTTTTGGGTGGCGGTGGCCGCCGGAACGGGTTCGGCGTTGGGCGAATTGACCGGCTACCTGGCCGGATACAGCGGCCGGTCGGTTGTCGCGCGTAATGAATGGAACGACCGGATCGAGAATTGGATCAAACGCTACGGCGATTGGGCGGTGCTGATCCTGGCGATTATTCCAAACCCGGCATTCGATATGGTGGGCATCTTTGCCGGCGCGCTGAAGATGCCGTTGTGGCGGTTTTTGCTGTGGTGCTGGCTGGGGAAAATCATCAAGATGATGGCGTTTGCCTACGGCGGTAACGCTATTTTCAACATCTTCCCATGATATCAATCTGGAAAACAAAAACCGCCTGGAAAGTTCCGGGCGGTTTTGCGTTGTTGGGGTGAAGGATCAGCGCGCGGACTTGATTTTTTCGTCCACGGTTACGGCTGGTTTGGCGCCGTTACCCGACTTGTGCACGTTGCGCTCGATGCGGCGCTGCAGGTAGGGCGAGAAGTAACCGTAGTAGCGCTGCTGCATCTCGGGGTTCATCCAATCGCGGCCGGTGATGCGCTTGCGGCAGTTCGGCGCGCCGCAGTGGCACTCGAATTCGTCGTAATCGGACGAATCGCTCATGGCGTAATCGAAGCAGGATTCCTCGCCGACGGCGATGTCGCGGATGGCCACCAGCGAGATGGGCGAATTCAGCCCGCTGTTGGGATCGCAGGAATGATTGAAGTAATCCGATGGGTCGCCGTGCACGGCGGGCACGAGGTACAGGTCTTCGTCAACCTGGATGCCGTGGGTCTGCCGTTCGACGGGCAATTCTTCCAGTTGCTCGGTAGTGACCACCTGTCCGCCCCACATGGCCAGCAGCTCGCCGGCCGCAATGGGCTGGCAGGCAAACAGGCCAAAACCGCCTTTTTCAGGGCAAGAGCGCAATTCCAGCTTGGGCGAGGTGTAAGAAAACCGTTGAGTGTCCATTCCTCTCCTTCTAAAAAGAGATATTTGATTGTGTGATCGCCATGCCGGAATTGTGCCCGGTTTAGGTCTTCACTTTTCCACGGCGGCTGCCGGGGGCCTGTCCAAGTGGCTGGAAAAAACCAGCCGACTGCCGCAGCACGAAACCGGCCTGATTTGAGAAAAAAAAGGCGCTCCGGGCAGCGCTTGCCTGCCGGGAACACCAAACGTTTCAGCTCCAAATCAGGAGTTTCGAAATCGCTCTGGCAGTGTTAAGGTGCCAATCAGACAGACAAAGCTGCTTTCAGTGCACCAGACGCAAGGGACTCGAGGAGTCCAGAATACTGAAGGCGGGCCCAAAAGGGATAGCCGGGCCTTAACATTTTAATTATACCAAAATTCTCTTAAACCGGAACGTTTTGGTCAGAATTTAGTTTGACTACTTCACCGGAAGAAAGCCGTACTTTTCCAGTACCTTTTGGCCTTCGGACGATTGAACCCAATCGACGAATGCCCGGGCCAGGTCGCTGTTCGCGCTGTCTTGCACCACGGCAATGGGATACTGTGCGATCACATTCAACCCGTCGGGGATTTCGATTTGGAGGATCTCACCAGTTGCGCTGGCGGCATCCGAAGTGTAAACGATGCCTGCATCGGCTTCACCCAGCGATACCTTGGTCAGAACCGCCTTCACGTTTTCCTCGTAGCTGACAACATTGGCCAGCACCCGGGTTGAATAACCGCTGCCCAGGGAGGCATCGGCATCAGCCTTCGCGAGGAAATCCAGCGCGTATTGCCCCACCGGCACTTCTTTGGCGGCCAGGACGATCTTGAGTCCCGGTTCGGTGAGGTCGGCCAGGGCGGTGATCCCGGCCGGGTTATTCGGCGGCAGGACGATCACCAGGCGGTTCTGCACAAAACTTGCCGGCGCGTCGGCGGCAACGCGGCCGGCTTCGACCGCCACATCCATCTGTTTTTTGTTGGCGCTGGCGAACACATCCGCCGGCGCGCCGTTGGCGAGCTGCTGCGCCAACTGCTGTGACCCGGCAAAATTGAATTGAAGCGTCACGCCCGCATGCGCGGCCTCGAACGCCGGGGCCATTTCTTGAAACGCCTCGGTGAGCGAGGCGGCTGCCAGGATGTTGAGGGTAACGGGTGAGCGCTCCGGAGCGGCGCCGGGGGTGCACGCGCTGGACAGGAGCAGGACAAAAACGGAAACGAACAGGAAGGCTTTTTTCATGGCGACCTCAATCAAACGTTTCAATACTGGCGGGTTCAATATAGTGATAGACAAACCATTTCACCGTGACCAGGGCGATGAATGAGAGTGTCACCAAAATCACCGAGAGCGTAACCGCCACGGTCAGGTCCAGTTCAAAACCGACGTAGATGGCCGAGGGCATGGTTTGCGTGCGGCCGGGATAGTTGCCGGCGAAAATGATGGTCGCACCGAATTCGCCCAGCGCGCGCGCCCAGGTGAGCATAGCGCCGGTGAGCATGGACGGCCACGACATGGGGATGACGATGTAGCGGAAGGTCTGCCAGCGGTTAGCGCCGTCCAGCGCAGCGGATTTTTTCAGCTCGCAGTCGATGGCAGAAAACCCGATCGCCGCGGATTTGATGAACAGCGGCGCGGCGACAAAGGTCTGGGCCATCACAACCGCCGCGGTGGTGAAGGGCAGCGAGATGCCCAGCAGGTTCAACCAATCGCCCAGCAGGCCGCGCCGGCCGAAGGCCAGCAGCAGCGCCACGCCGGCCACAGCCGGCGGCAGCACGGTGGGCAGGTCCACCAGCGTATCCATCAGGCGAAAGGCGCGGTACTGGCGGTGGGAGAGGTAATAGCTCACCGGCGTGCCGATCAACAGCGTCACCAGCACGCTGAGGGCGGAGGTGAGCAGGCTCAGGCGCACGGCCTGCCAGACCTGCGGTTGTTGCAGCGTGCGCGCCAGGTCGGCCGGGCGAATGCCGGCCAGCAGCGCAAACAGGGGAATAAGGATGAAAAGCAGGTAGGGAAGCAGCGATGCCTTCCACAGGCTGCCGCGGATGCCTTTATGCCGGTGGTTGTTCATCGCCCACCCATTTTTCTGCATCCTCCAGCCAGTCAAGCAGCGCCCGCACCTGTCGCAGGCGGAAAGCAAACACCAGGCGTTCATCCAGTTGGCCGGGATTCAAAGCGCCGTATTGCGCGTTCAGGCTGTCCAGCCAGGCCAGGCAGGCCGCGCGCTGCCGGGCGATCAGGTCCGGCCCACCACCCTGTCGGCGGGCAAAATACAGCTTGGCAAGGAACTCCTGGCGCAAGTCGCGGGCGTGCGGCACGGGTTCGGACAGCCAACCGGCGAAGCGGCTTTGCCCGGCCGGAGTGAGCGAATAGCGCATCCGGTCGGGGCGGTGTTCGCCGGGGAATACCTCGCCGGAGAGCAGCCCCTGGCCGGCCAGTTTGTCGAGCAGCGCGTACAGTTGCGCCTGCCCGACGTTCCAGACCAGTGCAAGCGGTTGCAGCTTGCGCAGCTTTTGATGCAATTCATAGCCGTGGGCGGGTGATTCGGCCAACAGCCCCAGCAGAACAAATTCGAGGGTGAGCGGCGCAGCGCGGCGGGGACTCATGCTGAGATGATTATATACTCAAAGAATGAGTAACGCATCCTGCGGAAGTCAATAAGAAATCATCATATTTTTGTGACAATTGTCGCGCGCGTTGCAGGCAAATCTCGTCACAAAGCTTAAGACTCTTCTTGACTTTAGTCCAATTGTTCTATAAAATGAAGCTGTGAATGCCTGGCAGTTGATTTTACGCGACTTACGAAGCTGGTTGCACCGCAAGCGGCTGTTTGCGATGGATGTTGAAGATTTCGAAACGTTAAACCTGGTGGCCGAACGCCAGCGGCGCCCACCCGAAGAGGTGGCCGCGCAGCTCTTTGAGCAGGCCGCGCTGGAGCAGGACGCGCAGGCCTGGACGCTGCGCTGCTGGGAGCGGTTGTCGCCGCGCCAGCAGCAGATCGCCGCGCACATTTGCCGCGGCGATTCGACCCGCCAGATCGCCCAGGAGCTGAACATCTCGCCAACCACGGTCAAATCGCACGTGGAAATCATCCTGCGCAAGTTCGGGGTGAGCAGCCGCGTGGCGCTGCGCGTGCTGCTGGCGCCCTGGGACCTGAACGCTTACCTGTAAATCTGGCCTTTTCCCCGGCATCCTCCCGCGCATCTGGCGCCTCCGGCGGAGGAGGCCGCAAAACCCTCCCGCAATCCTCCCGGAGGAGGATATAC
>CALMIB010000142.1 GCA_937863945.1 uncultured Longilinea sp. | reverse complement strand
AATGACCTGGGGATCACGCAAATCGTTTACATCGGGCAAACGAACGCCCCGTATGACCCCGTACGGATTAAGTGCAATGTCTCCAGCGAAATAGCGCAGATCATTCGTGAAAAGTCAGTCGATTGGCCGGGCGTGGGCATCGAAATCGAAACCGTCCGCGATTACCCGACCGGCGAGCTGACCGCGGAAATTATCGGCTTTTTGGGCCCCATCCCGGCTTCCCGCAAGGAAGAATTGGAAGCCCAGGGCTTTGTGACCAACCGCGACAAGGTCGGCTACGCCGGCGTGGAATTATCGATGGACGACATCCTGATTGGAAAAAATGGGAAACGCATAATTGAGGTCAATGTGGGCGGCCAGGAAATGCGCGATTTGGAGGAACCCATTGACCCGATTCCGGGTCAAAACATCGAGCTCACCATTGACTCACGGTTGCAACTGGCTGCCCGCACCGCTTTGATCGACCAGATCAATTACTGGAATGGTTGGTTCAACAAAATTAAGTATCCAAGCGGCGTGGTGATCGCCATAGACCCGAAAACCGGCGAGATCCTGGCTATGGTTTCCTATCCGAATTATGAGAATAATCGGCTGGCACGGCTGATCCCGGCGTATTATTACCTGCAATTGAGTGAAGACCCGAATAAGCCGCTGCTCAACCACGCTATTTCCGCAGAAATTGCTCCGGGGTCGGTGTTCAAGATGGCCACCGCCATTGGCATTTTAAACGAAGGGGTTGTCACCCCTGAACAACAAATTGAGGATCCAGGACGGATCACGATCACGGAGAAATATTCAGAAAATGATACCGGCCGGGAGCGCGATTATGTGTGTTACACCTATAAGACAACCGGCGAGGGACATGGGTTGGTGAATTACCTGCGCGGCGTTGCGCTTTCTTGCGACGTCTATTTTTACAAGGTGGGCGGTGGTTACCAGGATGAGGTGAAGGAAGGCCTGAATATCTGGCGCATCGGCGAATACTCCCGTGCGCTTGGTTATGGCCAGACACTGGGGATTGAACTCCCGGGTGAAGCCTCCGGCCTGATTCCCGACCCCAACTGGAAACGCATCAATCAGGGTGAAAACTGGTCCACTGGCGATACCTATATTTCCACCATCGGTCAGGGTTATGTGCTGGCGACGCCGCTGCAGGTGCTGGTTTCCATCGCTACTTTGGCCAACGATGGCAAATTGATGCGGCCCACCATTATTCACAATGTTCTGGATTCTGAGGGCAATATTGTCAAGCCGTTTGAACCGGATATGTTATGGGATATCACCAAAGATCCGGTGATCAATATCTACGATGAAAATTTTCAGACCACCGGGGAAAAGAAGGTTGTGGAACCCTGGACGATTGAGCTGGCGCAGGAAGGTATGCGCGAGGTAGTCGTCGACGGCACGGCCAGCATCCAGTTTGACGGGTTTAATATTCCATCCGCCGGGAAGACTGGAACGGCAGAATATTGTGACAACATCGCCCAGCCCCTGGGGTTATGCATCCCGGGTTCGTGGCCGGCGCATGCCTGGTACGTGGGGTATGCCCCTTATGACGATCCAGAGATCGCCGTGGTAGCTTTTGTTTACAATGGCGATGAAGGTTCGAAAGTTGCAGCCCCAATTGTCCGCAAGGTGATGGAAGCATATTTTGAATTGAAATCGGGCGAAAATACCGCGCCCGTGCCATAAATAGAACTAAATTTCCGATAGTTTGCTATAATTAGGCTTCTTTCGCAGACCGTTGAATTGGCTGAAGCTTCATGGAGGAATACCCGGCGCCGGGTTTGGATATGATGTTTGAAACGCAGATCGTACACATCAAAGGGATCAAAGACGGTTTACTGGTGACAATTGGTGAAGGCGATTGGCCAGGCGCACAGGATGCCCTCCTTTCCAGCATTGTTGAAAAAGCGAGCTTTTTTCAGGGCGCGCGTGTTGCGATGGAGGTGGGCAACCGCGTCCTTCACGCGGCGGAGCTTGGCGCATTGCGGGATAAATTGGCCGACCAGGGAGTGTCGCTGTGGGCGGTGATCAGTTCGAGCCCGGGGACGGAACAGACCGCCCAGGGGCTGGGGCTGGCGACGCGATTATCCTTGCCGCGGCCCGAGCGCACGGTCCGCCCCCTGGACACGACCCTGGAAGGCGAAAACGGCGTATTCATCCGTCGCACGCTCCGTTCGGGTTTTAAAATCGCTTCGCACGGCCACGTCAGCGTACTGGGAGATATCAATCCGGGCGCTGAGGTAATTTCCGACGGCAGCATCATGGTGTGGGGCCGCGTTCGCGGATCGGTGATAGCCGGGGCCGGTGGTGATGAAAACGCGGTGGTGTGCGCGCTGGCCATGGACCCCACCCAACTTCGCATAGCCAATCTGGTGGCTAATTTGCCAGGCAAAAAAGCTATATTGCAACCGGTATGTGCAAGCATTCGCAACGGCATCATCACGGTTGAACCTTGGAAGCTAAAGGAGCGATAACGAAATTATGTCTGCGACGGTGATAACGGTTACATCGGGGAAGGGCGGTGTGGGAAAGACCACCACCACCGCCAATCTGGCAGTGGCGCTGGCTGCTGGCGGCCAAAAAGTTGTTTGCATTGATGGCGATATCGGCCTGCGCAACCTGGATGTCATCCTGGGTTTGGAAAACCGCATCGTGTATGATCTGGTGGATGTGGTGGAAGGCCGCTGCCGGCTGAAGCAGGCCATGATTCGGGATAAGCGCCTGCAGGAACTGTATTTAATTCCAGCCGCTCAGACACGGGATAAAAATGCCGTTTCGCCGAGTGATATGGTTCGCCTGACGGATGATCTGCGCGAAGAATTTGATTGGATATTAATTGATTCTCCTGCCGGCATCGAACGCGGTTTCCGAAATTCCGTCGCTCCGGCCGATACCGTCCTGGTGGTGACCAACCCGGAGGTCTCCGCGGTGCGCGATGCGGACCGGATTATCGGATTGATTGAATCGGAGGAGAAGGGGCCGGCCAAACTGATCCTTAACCGGGTCAATCAGGAGATGGTTAAGCGCGGCGATATGCTGACGCCCGCCGATGTGCTGGAGCTGCTGGCAGTCGAATTGATCGGGATTGTGCCCGAAGACGATCATGTTATCATGAGTTCCAACCGAGGACAGCCAGTTGCTCTGGATCCAAAGACGCGTGCCGGTACGGCTTTTCATCACATTGCCCGACGGTTAAAGGGTGAAGACGTGCCCTTTATGAACCTGGAAGTGAAGGAGGACATCTTCCAAAAACTTTCACGGCTGATCCGGCCAGGAGGGAATTAATCATGGCAGACTGGTTAGCCTGGCTGGCAGGCAAGAAGACGACCAAGAGCGCCGGTGCGGCCAAAGATCGTTTAAAATTGGTTTTAATCAATGATCGAACGGATCTGACGCCTGCAGAACTTGAGTCCATGAAGAATGAACTTTTACTGGTCATTTCGCGGTATATTGAAATCGATTCCAATGCAGTTCGCATTGATATGACCCAGGAAGGGAGACAGCAGCGCTTGCTGGCGGATATTCCCATCCGAGCGGCAAGCCGGAGGACCCGGTAGGTTGTTTCATGTTCAATAAGGAAGTCTGGCGGCATTTCGATTACTGGCTGTTTGGCGCCGTGGTGGTCCTGTCCATCTTTGGGATTGCCATGATCCGTTCTGCCATCGCGGGGAACATTGACCTGGCGACGATTGATCGCAGCCAATCCATGTTCGTCGCATTGGGATTTGTCATCATCCTCATTGTTGCCATGATTGACTACCGCTACTGGGCCTCACTGGCGAATTTGTTCTATTTTTTTGGCATCGGATTCCTGATCATCATTCTCCTGATCGGCAATATCGCCTTTGGTTCGACGCGTTGGATTGTGATCGCCGGGATCAATATTCAACCCTCCGAGCTCGTAAAAATTATTATGATTATTGTGCTGGCGAATTTCTTCGCCCGCAACAAGGATCGGGTCAGCGGACTTGCCACGATTATCAGGAGCTTTGCCCTGACTGCGGGCATGGTGATTTGGATTCTCCTGCAACCCAACCTGAGCACTTCGATTGTGATCTTTGTGATCTGGGCAGCCATGCTCTGGCTGAGCGGATTGCCCGTAAAGTACATCGCGATTTTTGCTGTGATTGGCATTGTGGCCTTTGGTTTGTTGTTCCCATTTCTGGAAGAATACCAACAGCAGCGCATTTTTAATTTTATTTTTCCGAACCCGGATGCAAGTTATGGCGATAACTATAATGTCGAGCAGGCGCTCATCACAATTGGTTCTGGCGGTTGGTTTGGGATGGGGTATGGGCATGGCACGCAGGTGCAGTTGCGGTTTCTCAAAGTCCGCCATACCGATTTTATCTTTGCTTCGATGGCCGAAGAGTTTGGTTTCGTCGGCACGGTGCTGGTGATTTCAGTCTTGGTGTTCATCATTCTGCGATGTTTTCGCATCGCCCGTCGGGCAGCCGACCCGTTTGGCGCGTTGATCGCGTACGGCTTTGGGGCTTTGTTATTTTTTCAAACTTCGGTTAACATTGGTGTCAATCTCAATGTCATCCCGGTGACGGGGTTGACCCTGCCATTTGTCAGTTACGGCGGCAGTTCGCTGATTTCTCTGGTCCTGGGCATCGGATTGGTAGAAAGCGTCGCCGCGCACAGCAAGGTGTAGCTATTCATAAGGGAGAATAATGTCTGGATCATTGATGAAACCTGCCCGAGTGCGTTTTGCGCCCTCGCCCACCGGTCACCTTCACCTGGGTGGCGCGCGGACGGCGCTGTATGATTACCTGTTGGCCCGTCAGACCGGCGGGCAGTTTATTTTACGGATCGAAGATACCGACCGCAAGCGGTTGGTTGAAGGCACGGAACAGGAAATTATGGACGGCCTGCGCTGGCTCGGCCTGGAGTACGACGAAGGGCCGGATATCGGCGGGCCTTTTAGCCCGTACCGCCAGTCAGAGCGCAAGGATATCTACCAGCACTACGCCCGGCAACTGGTGGAATCGGGGCATGCGTATTACTGTTTCTGCTCCCCCGAGCGGTTGGAACAGGTGCGCCAGGAACAGCAGAAGAAGAAAGAATTTATCCATTATGACGGCACCTGCCGGAAACTGGATCCGGGCGAGGCCGCCCGACGGGTCGCGGCCGGTGAAAAGCATGTCGTCCGCTTCAAGACGCCCCAGGAAGGCTCAACCACGGTCACGGATTTGCTGCGCGGCGATATCACCATCGAAAACCGCGACCTGGACGATTA
>CALMIB010000141.1 GCA_937863945.1 uncultured Longilinea sp. | reverse complement strand
CCGCCATGCAGGTGTTGCCCGCTGCGCAGGCCGGCTGGGTGGGGATGGTGGCGGAGAAGGAAAACCAGTTGGTTCCGCGCGCCGCGCGGGGCTACCCGGAGGTGGACGAACTGCTGGCCACGCGGTTCGACCTGACCGCAACCCCGCCGGCTTTGCCGGTGAAGGTGGTTTTGCAAAGCAGGCTGGAGCGCGTTTGCGATATGCAATTCGCGCGCGAATATCCGTTGCAGCCGGAAAATTTGCTGCATTACCGCCACGCCACCGGCGGCCGCCTGCCGGTGGCCAACCTGGCGGTGCCGCTGCAGTTTGGCGGGCGCACGCTGGGCGTGCTGGTGATGGAAGACTATGTTTCGCCGGAATCCTTCAGCGTGGAAGATGAGGCCCTGGCGCAGTCGCTGGCGCAGCAAACCGTGCTGGCGCTGGAAAATGCGCGCCTTTTCCAATCGTCCGAGCGGCGCGCTGCGCAAATGCAGGCGCTCGCCCAGGTGGCGGGAACCATCACCTCCAGCCTGCAATCCGACGATTTGATCGCCTCGCTGCTCGACCAACTGGGTTCGGTGGTGCCGTACACCACGGCTACGCTCTGGTTGCGCGACGGCGATCAGTTGACTGTGGCGGCCGCAACCGGTTTTGAAGACAGCGAATCCCGCGCGGGGTTGTCGGTTTTGGTAGAAGATAGCCGCCTGTTCCAGGAGATGATCCGCTCCGAACAGGCGCTTTCGGTGGCAGACGTGCGCCTGGATGAGCGCTTTCCCAGCCTGATTGAACCGGAGCGGTTGAGCTGGCTGGGCATCCCGCTGCTGGCAAAATCCGAATTGATCGGTGTGATCGCGTTGGAAAAAACTGACGCCGGTTTTTACACGCCTGAACACATCCAGGCCGCCACCACGTTTGCCTCGCAGGCCGCCGTCTCGCTGGAGAATGCGCGCCTGTTTGAGGAGAGCCAGCGGCGCGCCGGCGAGCTGGACCAACGCAGCCAGCGGTTGCAATTGCTCAACCGGTTCTCGTCCGAGCTGGGCTCCACGCTGGAAGGCGATTTGATCCTCGACCTGTGCCTGCAACAGTTCATGGGCGCGCTGGGCGGCTCGCACGCCGCGGTGATCCTGGTGGACGCGCACGGCAGGTTGACGCTGCAAAGAGAACTGCCGGCACCGTCCGCGCTGCTGCCCCGGCCACTGCCGCCGGTGCCGCTGCTGGAACGCTTGCGCGAATCGCAGGGTATTTTCAGCACCAACGACGCGCAATCCGAGCCCGATCTGGCCCCGCTGCTGCAATCCTATTCCAGCGGTCGATCGGTGCGCTCGCTGCTGATGGTGCCGTTGGCCACGGCGGCCAATTTGCAGGGCTGGCTGCTGCTGGAATCGCCGGATATTTACCGTTATACCGCCTCTGAAATCGAACTGGCGCGCACGATTGCCAACCAGTCGGCCATCGCCATTCAAAATGCCCGGCTGTTCGCCGAAACCCGCCGCCTGACCACGGACCTGGAAAAGCGGGTGGAGGAGCGCACCGCCGAGCTCAGCCGCGAACACCGCAATTCGCAGATGCTGCTGCGCGTCACCACCGAACTTTCGGCCAGCCTGGAAATGGGCCTGGTGCTCAACCGCACCCTGGGCGTGTTGAATGAGTCGGTCGGCGCCGAACAGTCGATCATCCTGATGAGCCAGACGGGCAGCCGCTACCAGGCCGGTGAAAAACTGGTGGACGTGAACGCGCTGACCGCGCTGGAGAAGGCGATTGCGCGCTGGATGAGCAAGGAACGCATCCCGGCCCTGGTGGACGATATTCACACCGATGCGCGCTGGGAGATGCCGGAGGCCAAAGAGGCGCAGTATTCCGCGGTGTTGGCCGTGCCGCTGATCCTGGGTGCAGATTACCAGGGCACGCTGCTGCTGCTGCACCGCCAACCGGGCACCTTCATGGTCGAACAGGCCGGGCTGGTTGAAGCCGCCGCGCGCCAGATCAGCATTGCGTTGAGCAACGCCGAGGTGTTCAACCTGATCCGCGACCAGTCGGAGCGCCTGGGCGCGATGCTGCGCGATCAACAGATCGAAGCCAGCCGCTCGCGGGCCATTCTTGAGGCTGTGGCCGACGGCGTGGTGGTGACGGACGCAAAGAATTTGGTCACACTTTTCAACGCTTCCGCTGAGCGTATCCTGGAGTTAAAGAATGCGGATGTGGTCGGCCAATCGCTGGACCGCTTCCTGGGTCTGTTTGGCCGCGCCGGGCGCACCTGGAGCCACAAGATTCACGAGTGGTCCAGCAGCCCGCAAACGACCGCGGAGACTGAAACGTATTCAGAGCAAATCAGCCTGGAGAATGGACAGGTGGTTTCGGTGCATCTGGCTCCGGTGGCCTGGCGCAATGATTTCCTGGGAACGGTTTCCATCTTCCGGGATATCACCCACGAAGTGCAGGTGGACCGCCTGAAATCGGAGTTTGTGGCCAATGTGAGCCATGAATTGCGCACGCCGATGACCTCGATCAAGGGCTATGTTGAAATCATGCTGATGGGCGCGACCGGCGATCTGACCACACAGCAGCGGCATTTCCTGGAAGTTGTCAAGACCAACACCGAGCGCCTGAACGTGCTGGTGAATGATCTGTTGGATATCTCACGCATTGAGGCCGGCCGGGTGACGCTCTCGGTGCAGCCGTTCTCGCTGGTAAAAATTGCCGAAGAAGTGGCCGCCGACCTGCGCCGCCGCTCCAACGAGGAAAACAAACCCATCCGCGTGGAAGTGGAGAGCGCCGATTGGCTGCCGCCGGTCAGCGGCGACAGCGAGCGCGTCCGGCAGGTGTTGACGCACCTGGTGACCAATGGCTACAACTACTCGCCGGAAAACAGCACCGTGCGGGTGAAAATTTTCCCATCCGGTGAGGATGAAATTCAAGTCGATGTGCTCGATAACGGTATTGGTATCGAACCACGGGACCAGTCGCGGATCTTCCAGCGCTTCTACCGCGGGGACGATCCACTCGTGCTGGCAACCGCCGGCACGGGCCTGGGATTGGCTATCAGCAAAATCCTGGTGGAAATGCACCACGGGCGCATCTGGTTCCACAGCAGCGGCGTGCGGGGCGAAGGATCGGTCTTCTCCTTTACGCTGCCGGTGACAAAAGTGGAGGAAGAACAGGCATGACGAAAATCTTGGTGGCAGAAGACGAACGCGATATTCGAGATTTGATCGGATTCACGCTGCGCTTTGCCGGTTTTGAAGTGGTGACTTATCCCGACGGCGCCGAAGCCCTGGCGGCTGCGCCGCAGGAAATGCCGGACATGATCTTGATGGACGTGCGCATGCCGCGCATGACCGGGTATGAAGCCTGCGCGCAGATGAAAGCCGACCCGCGCATCGCACACATCCCGGTGGTATTTCTCTCTGCCAAAGGGCAGGAATCGGAAATCCGCACCGGCCTGGAAGCCGGCGCGAGCGAATATTTACTCAAACCCTTTGCGCCCGACGAACTGGTGCAGCGCGTGAAGGCTTTGCTGGAACAATTTGGGAAATAGGCCCCGATGAGCGTCGTCTTTCTGGATTCTGGCAGCGTGCACTACGAAGTGCTTGGCCGTGGAAAACCGGTGGTTTTCCTGCACGGCTGGGTGGGTTCATGGCGCTACTGGCTGCCGGCCATGCAGGCGACCTCGATTTCCTACCGGGCTTATGCGCTGGACCTGTGGGGTTTTGGCGACAGCGCGAAGACCCAGCAATACGGCCTGGAACAGCAGACCGCGTTGATTGACGGCTTTCTGGAAAATATGGGCATCGGCCGGGTGGTGCTGGTGGGGCACGGCCTGGGCGCGCTGGCGGCCATGGCCTATGCCGCCAGCCATCCGCAGACCGTGGACCGGGTGATGGCGGTGTCGTACCCGCTGGAGGAGAGCAACCTGGCCGGGCGGCTGCGCACGGCCAGCCCGGCAGAACTGGGCGAATGGCTGCTGCCGCGCGTGCCAGCGGCCGACGCGGCCCGGGTGGAGCTGCCCAAGGCGGATCCGGCTGTGGTGGCGGGGTCGCTGACTGACCTGGCCGGGTTGGACGCACTGTGGCGGCAGTTCACCACCTCGTGCCTGCTGGTGCACGGCGCCAATGACCCGGCGGTGCTGCCGCCGCGCCTCGAGCAGCTCAATGAGTTGCCCGAGCAGATGCATGCCGTGCTGTTTGAGCCGGGCGGGCACTTCCCCATGCTGGACGACAGCAGCAAGTTCAACCGCCTGGTGACTGATTTCCTCGGGCTGGCCTCGGGCGAAAGTCCGCGCCAGTTGCAGTTGAAAGAGGAGTGGAAGCGGCGCGTGCGCTGATCTTGACAACGCCAAAATCGGGGCTATACTAAACCTACAACTGAACACGGGGAGCCCGGTGGAACCGGGCTGAGAGGAGGACAACCAGTCCTCGACCCTTATAACCTGATCCGGGTAATGCCGGCGGAGGGAAGTCGAGTGCCAGAATTTCCAACACCCTCCACGGCGGGGGTGTTTTTTGATGCTTTCACCCAAACGCACAGTGATTTTTGTCAACGGCAGGCTGCGCAGCCCCAAACGGCTGGCCGCGCTGCTGCGCCCCGACGACTGGTTGATCGCGGCGGACGGCGGGCTGCGCCATTTGCGCCGCCTGGGGCTGGCACCGCGTCTGTTGATCGGAGATCTGGATTCGGTGACGGAGGTGGAAGTGCGCTGGGCGGCCGAAAACGGCGCCGAGGTGCGCCGTTACCCGCGCGAGAAGGATGCTACCGATCTGGAGCTGGCCCTGGCGGCCGCGCTGCAAACCGGCAGCCACGCGATCCTGCTGGTGGCGGCGTTGGGCGGGCGGCTGGACCAGACGTTGGGCAACCTGGGCCTGCTGCTGCGACCGGAACTGGCCGGGCTGGACGCGCGCCTGGAGGACGGGCGCGAGGAGGTCTTCCTGATCCGCGAGCGGGCGGAGATTCACGGGCGCCAGGGCGACATCGTTTCGCTGCTGCCGTGGAACGGCCCGGCGGAGGGCGTGAGCACGCAGGCGCTGCGCTACCCGCTGCGCGGCGAGACGCTTTACCCGGACAGCACGCGCGGAATCAGCAACGAGATGCAGGGCGACACGGCGGATGTGTGGCTGCGCGCCGGGATTTTATTGTGCATCCACACACGCAAAAGATAGATATCGCAGATCCTGTTGAAGTGGAGAGGTTGAAAATGAAAACTGCACGCGTTTTTCTTGTGTTGGCTTTGATCGGGCTGCTGGCAGCCTGCGCGCCGGCCGCTGCACCGGCAACCCCTGCCGGGCCGGCCACGCTGACCGTGATGACGCACGACTCGTTTGCCGTGAGCGAGGAGCTGATCCGGCAGTTTGAGCAGGAGAACAACGTCACGCTGGTGTTCGCCAAAAGCGGCGATACCGGCGCGGCGGTGAACCTGGCGGTGCTTTCCAAGGATGCGCCGCGCGCGGATGTGTTCTACGGCGTGGATAACACCTTCCTCAGCCGCGCGCTGGAGGCCGGAATCTTCGAGCCGTACGCGTCGCCGCTGCTGGCCGACATCCCGGCCGAGTTCAAGCTCGACCCGGCCAACGGCGCGCTGCCGGTGGATTACGGCGATGTGTGCATTAACTATGACAAGGCCTATTTCGCCGGGAAGGGTCTGGCCGTGCCGGCGTCGCTGGACGACCTGCTCAAGCCCGAATACAGGGGCCTGCTGGTGACTGAAAACCCGGCCACCTCCTCGCCCGGCCTGGCCTTCCTGATGGCGACCATCGCACAGTACGGCCCGGAGGGCTACCTGGCGTACTGGCAGGGGCTGGTGGATAACGGCCTGGTAGTGGCCAGCGACTGGGAGACCGCCTACTACACCAACTTCAGCGGCTCTTCCGGCAAGGGCGCGCAGCCGATGGTGGTCTCGTACGGTTCCAGCCCGGCGGCCGAGGTGATCTTTGCCGATCCGCCGCGCGAGGACGCGCCCACCGCTTCGATCGTCGGCGACAACGCCTGCTTCCGCCAGATCGAGTTCGTCGGCATCCTCAAGGGCACGCAGCAGCGCGCGCTGGCCGAGAAGTTCGTCGATTTTATGCTGGGCACGGCTTTCCAGGAGGATATGCCACTGCAAATGTTTGTCTTCCCGGTCAATTCGCAGGCCCAACTGCCTGACGTGTTTGCCAGGAACGTCCAGATCCCGGCCAAACCGGCTACGCTCGACCCGGCGCGGATCAACGCCAACCGCGAGGCCTGGATCAACGCCTGGACGGAGGTCGTGCTGAAGTGAGGGCTGCGCTGAGGCGTGTGCCGCGCGCAGCCTGGTTGTGGGGCGCGCCGCTGGTCTTTCTGGCGGTGTTCTTCTTCCTTCCGCTGGGGGCGGTCTTCCGCCTGGCGGTTGAATCCTGGGCGGGTGGCACGTTATTCAATTGGGGGCGCGTGCTGCGCCCGCTGGGGTTCACCTTCTGGCAGGCGGGGCTCTCGACACTGCTGACGCTGGCGGTCGGGCTTCCGGCTGCCTATGTCTTCGCGCGTTTCGAGTTTCCCGGCAAGCGCCTGCTGCGCGTGCTGACCACGCTGCCGTTCATTCTGCCGACGGTGGTGGTGGCGGCCAGCTTCAACGCGCTACTGGGGCCGCGCGGCGGGCTGAATCTGCTGCTGATGAACGCGTTCGGGCTGGACACGCCGCCCATCCAGGTGCTCAACACGCTGGGCGCCATCCTGCTGGCGCATGTGTTTTATAACACCACCGTGGTGATCCGCGTGGTGGGCAGCGCGCTGGCGCAGCTCGATCCGCGCCTGGAGCAGGCCGCGCGTGTGCTGGGAGCCTCGCCGCTGCGCACGCTGCGCGAGGTGACCCTGCCGCTGCTCAAACCGGCGCTGCTATCGGCGGCGCTGCTGGTGTTCCTGTTCGATTTCACCAGCTTCGGCGTGGTGCTGCTGCTGGGCGGACCGCGCTATGCCACGCTGGAGGTGGAGATCTACATCCAGGCGCTGCAAATGCTGAACCTGCCGCTGGCCGGGCTGCTCTCGGCGGTGCAATTGGCCTGCACGCTGGCCATTTCGGTGCTGAACAGCCGGCTGGGCGGCAGGCGCGCCGTGCCGCTGTCGCCACGCCTGCGCGGCGAGGGCACCCGCCCGGTGAAGACCTGGCGCGAACGCCTGCTGGTGGGCGGGGTGGTGTTTTTGCTGGCCGCGCTGCTGGTTTCGCCGCTGGCAGCGCTGGGATTGCGCTCGGTGACCCGCCTGGAGCCGGCGCGCGGTGAGCGCGGTGCGGTGCAAAGCGGACTGACGCTGGATTATTACCGCGAGCTGTTTGTCAACCGGCGCGGGTCGCTGTTTTACGTGCCGCCCATCGAGGCGGCGCGCAATTCGCTGGCTTACGCCGGGACGACGGTGGTGATTTCGCTGGCGCTGGGCGCGCTGGCATCCGCTGCGCTCAATCGGCCCTCGCGGGCCAACCGCTGGCTGGAGCCGCTGCTGCTGCTGCCGCTGGGCGCTTCAGCGGTGACGCTGGGGCTGGGCTTTATCGTGGTGTTCAACCGGCCGCCGCTGGACGCGCGCTCGTTCCCGCTGCTGATCCCGATCGCGCACTCGCTGGTGGCGCTGCCCTTCGTGGTGCGCACGCTGGCCCCGGCCATGGCTTCCATCCCGCGCTCGCTCAAACACGCGGCGGCGGTGCTGGGGGCTTCTCCGCTGCGCGCCTGGCTGGAGGTGGATCTGCCGATCATCGCGCGCGCGGCGCTGGTCAGCGCGGTGTTCTCGTTCACCATCTCGCTGGGTGAGTTCGGCGCGACCTCATTCCTGGCGCGCCCCGCGACGCCCACGCTGCCGGTGGCGATTTACCGTTTCCTATCGCAACCGGGCGGATTGAACTACGGTCAGGCCATGGCGATGGCGACGCTGCTGCTGCTGGTGTGCGCGCTGGGCATCCTGGTCATCGAGCGCCTGGGCGGCGAAACAATATAAGAGTAAGAAGCCACAGAGGTCACAGAGATCTCAGAGAAGAGAAGAATTAGGAATAAAGAAAGAATTTTTCTAGCTACCCGACAGTTTGAGAGAAAGGGCTGATCGACATCCGGAACTCCAGTAGAATGCGTTTAGCGAAACCATTCTGGAAGGAGCGACGAGATGCCGATCAGCAAAGTGTATGATACTTGGAAACGGAAGATTCATCAAATGCGACCGAACGAACGGATCAGCCGAGTGAAGACGATGGCCTGGTTGCTGGCTGGGATCTATGTGGGTCGCACGGTGCAACTGGGGCGAGTGGCCAGCTTGCTGCCAGGGTCGGCGATGCGCAACAGCGCGGTGCGGCGACTGGAACGGCTGGTGGCCAACGCACAGATCCGCGTACGCGAGTGGTATGAGCCGGTCATCCAACCGATCCTGAACGCACAGGTGGGGCGCGAGTATCGGCTGGTGGTGGATGGCAGCAAAGTCGGGCCATGGCATCAACTGCTGTTGGTCAGTCTGGCCTATCGCCACCGCACGATCCCGTTGGCCTGGATGTGGGTGCCCAAGAGCCGCGGGCATAGCTCGGCAGCGCGCCAATTGGCCTTGTTGCGCTATGTGCATGGTCTGCTGCCAGTCGGCGCACAGGTGCTGTTGGTCGGGGATCAGGAATTTGGGGCCATTGAAGTGCTCAAACAGTTGGATCAGTGGTATTGGCAGTATGTCTTGCGGCAAAAAAGCAGCCAGTTGTTTCGTCCGGACGCTAACAGCCCCTGGCAAGCCTTTGGCCAGGTGATCCAGAAAGCCGGGCAGCGTGTCTGGCTGGGGGAAGTAGACTACACCCAGCAGCATGCTTACCGTACCCATCTGTTGGCCTACTGGCAAGTGGGTGAGCCCGAACCTTGGCTGCTGGCCACCAGCCTGCTGAGCTTGACTGCGGCGCTCAAAGCCTACCAGCGCCGCGCCTGGATCGAGGAAACCTTTGGCGACCTGAAAGACAATGGCTTTGATTTGGAAAGCTCGCGCTTGCATACCGCCATGCACCTGCATCGTCTCACCTTGGCAGTCATGCTGCTCTACCTCGATCTGCTCGCCACCGGCTCGCGCGTGATCAAAAACGGCTTGCGTCGGCTGGTTGATCGTGCCAACCGGCGCGACTTGAGCTTGTTTCGTATCGGTCTCTATATACGAGATCGGTATCTGGCGAATGATAAACCGTTTTCGATCCATTTCATGCCCATCTTATCCCAAACTGTCGGGTAGCTAGCTTTTTTCATAACGTTTCTCCTGAAAAACAGATTTTCTGCAAGGTGTTCGTGTGCCTTGCATGTACATCTCTATAAACGATCCTGGCGCCAAAATATGACAGTTCGGGCAGCTTCTCCGCGAAGGAAAACCCCTCTGAATTCCGACCCGGATGCAGCGTTTGAAAGTAGTCGCCGCGAAATTTTGCACGGGGCGCCTCTGTTATAATCGGTTCCAT
>CALMIB010000140.1 GCA_937863945.1 uncultured Longilinea sp. | reverse complement strand
TCCTTCACCTGCTGAGGCAAATGAAGTGAGGTTCGCGAAATTTGGCGCGCCTGTTGGACCATCCGGTAGGATTTGTTTCCGGTTAAGTCAATCGTCTGGGTATTCGTTTGGCTGCCCAGGTTTAGCCGCAAAGGCATCCCGTCAATCTGGTATCCCGATCGCCATCTAGCCGGCATGTCCGCCGGCCCATCGGTTGCAATCCGCAACGCTAGCCTAGGCCTCTTCATTTTCCATTTCCATCACTTCCCGTAACGCCAACAATGTGCGGTGGTAGAGACTTTTAATCGCTCCTTCACTTTTCCCCATGATCACCGCAATTTCTGCATTGGATAAATGTTCAACAAATTTTAGCACGATCAAGTGTTGTCGTTCCGGGGAGAGCGTACGGATGGCCCGGACGAGTCCTTCCAATTCCTGTCCATCCACCAATGCCGATTCGGGATGGTTGCCGCCGCCAATCCAGGGCACATGGTCCTCCAGCGGCACTTCCTGCCGGCGGCTGTTATCCCTGTGCCAGTTGGCGACCAGGTTGTGCGCAATCCGATAAAGCCAGGCTGAAAAGGGAACGCCCTGAAACTGATAGCGCTGGATATGCTTGAGCGCGCGGTGAAAAACGCGCGCGGTGATATCCTCAGCGTCGCTGGGATTTCCGGTGCGATACAACACATAGTTGTAGATGCGCCCAACGTACTGCTCGTACAACGCGCTGAAAGCTTCCTGATCTCCCTGCACTGCACGTTCCAGCACAGTATCTTCAGTGAATTCGGCCACGATTACCCCTTCGGGAATGGAAACCAATAATAAAAACCCTCTTATCAATGAAACGTTGCAGAAAACTGGCTGCACATCAGCTGCTACGGGGTAACGCCCGCGGCGAGGGCTAATCTCACAGCCTCATATGCATTCAGGATACCATATCTTATGCCGCTTGAATCATAATTTTGGATATTGGAACAATCGGCTGTCGGGCCGGCGTACGCATTCGCCGACTGACGCAACAGACTCTCGGTCAATTCCACTTCGCCGATCAAACCGGGGTTGGCCGACCACATCAGCGCCACTACGCCCGCCACGTGCGGGCTGGCAAAAGATGTGCCCGACACGCTTTCATAACTGCTGACGGCGTTTGCCGCGATCACCGCTTCGCCGGGAGCCAGCAAATCCGGTTTGATCCGCAGGCTGCCGTCCACCAGTACCGGGCCCACGCTGCTGAAATCCGACATGCTTTCATCTGAGTTGATCGAGCCCACCGAAAACACCTGGCTGTAAATCGCCGGCGGATCGCCGGCG
>CALMIB010000139.1 GCA_937863945.1 uncultured Longilinea sp. | reverse complement strand
GAGGACCCTGGAAATCAGGACATAGACCCCAATCGCCAGGATGAGTATGCCCAGACCCAGCAAGCATGCAGCCATGGTCAGGATAAAATCGTTGAATGACATTGAAAGAAACATCCTCGCCTCCTGGGAAAAATCTCTGGAGACGAGGATGCAAGTAGCGTGCCAGGGCAGTCAGATCAACCGTTCGCAGCCAGCCTGGAAATCTCGGACGGCAGATCGCCCAGCTCGATCGTTTCGCCATCGCAGAACAGGATTGCCCGCGCAATGGCATTGCTCAGCTCGCGGATATTACCCGGCCAATCATAGGCCATCAGCGCGGCGATAGCCATCGGCGAAATACCAACCACATTGCTGCCCTGCTGTATGTTGTGCTGGCGGATGAAGAATCCAACCAGTTCGGGAATATCCGGTTTGCGGTCGCGCAGCGGCGGAACGTGCAAATCAACCACTTTGAGGCGGTAAAAAAGATCTTCGCGGAATTGCCCGTCGTTAATGAGCGCTGAAAGCGGCCGGTTGGAAGCCGCAATGATTTGAACGTCCACCTTGATCATGCTCGTGCCGCCCACCCGCCGGAAGGCGCGTTCTTCCAGCGCCCGCAGCAATTTTGCCTGAATGTCGAGCGGCATGGAGGCAATTTCATCCAGGAACAGGATCCCCTGATCGGCCACTTCCATGAGGCCGGTCTTGCGTTTATCGGCGCCGGTAAACGCGCCGGCTTCGAAGCCAAACAGCTCCGCTTCCAGCATGGTATTCTGAATGGCGGCGCAATTGATCGCGATAAACGGCTTGGTCGAGCGGGGCCCGATGGAGTGAATGAATTTGGCCAGCACTTCTTTGCCGGTGCCGGTTTCACCGGTGATCAAAACCGAGACGGATTTTTCAGCAGCGCGCTGCGCCTGAGATAGTACGGCGTGCATCGCCGGGCCTTTTCCGACGATGAATTTTCCCTTCTCCTGTTGCGACTGGCGCAAATGCAGCAGTTCGCGCCGCATGGCGATGACTTCGCCCGCGCGTTCAATCGATTTCTCAAGCTGGCTGAGCACAATGGGTTTTGTCAGGAAGTCGTGCGCGCCGTTCTTCATCGCATCCACAGCCATATCAATTTCACCGTAAGCGGTGATCAGGATGATCGGCGGGCGGAAGGGCATCCCCGCGGTTTCGTACAACAGATTGGGGCCGTATCCATCCGGCAATTGAACATCCAACAAAACGATATCTGCGTCGCCGCGTTGCAGGCTCGTGCGGCCTTCCGCCAGCGTGGCCGCGCCTTTGACCTCGTATCCTTTGGCTGTCAGGAATTGCCCAATATTTTCGCGCGCATTTTCCTCATCGTCAATTATTAATACAGTCATCGCCATGATCAGGCTTCCTCGCTTGCGGGTAAGTTTACAAAAAACATTGTACCACCCGGGAATGAATTCAAAGTGATACTGCCGCGGTGAGCTGTGACGATCCGCTTTGTGATGGCCAGCCCCAACCCGGTGCCCTGGGATTTTGTGGTGACAAACGGTTCAAAAATATGCTCACGAACTTTTTCGGGAATGCCAGGACCGTCATCCGAGACCGTGATGACAATTTGAGGACGGTTTCCAACCATGGAACCCTGCGAGATCTTGACCGCGATCGTACCCTTGCCCCGCGTGCCCAGCGCATCCACTGCGTTGCTGATCAAATTCGTGAACACCTGCTCGAGCATGCGCGCATCCCCAAACACCATCGGCGCGGCAATCTCGGATTGGAAAAACGCTTCAACGTTGACCCGGCTCATGCGCGGCCGCCAGCGGTCAAGAATGCGCCGCAACAATATGCTGATGTCCATCGTTTCCAATTTGGGTTCGATCGTGCGCGAAAACGTAAGCACCGATTCCATCAGGTGGTTCAGCCGCTGACAATCTCCTTCCATCCGGCCCAGCACCTCAAAATTGGGATCGTCTGGCGACATTCGGCTCGATACCAACTGAATACCGGTGGATATATTATTGATCGGGTTGCGAACCTCATGCGCGAAAATAGCAGTAAACTCGCCCAACAGTGCGCGGTGTTCGAGTTGCTGGCTGTGCGCGCGAATCTCTTCATGCTCGCTGATGTCCGAGATAATGACGGCAATGGCAACCGTTTGCTCTTCACGGACAATGGGCAGCACGCGGACATGCGCCGGAAAAGCCTGCCCGTTTCTGCGGTGCAAAGAGACGCCGCTGATGTTGTGCGTCGGCTGGCCCTGGCATGCGTTTTGCAGCGCGGGAAAAATCCGGTCCGAACCGATCAAGACGCTTTCCACCGGCTGGTCCTTGACTTCCCAATCGCCGTAACCCAGCAACCACTCCGCTGCCGGATTGATCCCCGTAACCAGCAATTGCGGGCTCACCAGGAGAATCCCATCCTGAACCGATTCAACGACCGAATCCTTCACGGCCAATTGTCTTTCCAGGTTTGAAATTTGCCTGTGCAGTTCATCCACCAGGAGAAAATAATTGTGCGCCGCAGTCAGGTGTGCGGAAAAAAACTGAAGGACTAATGGCAGGCGGGCAATGGGCTGTTTTTCACGATCACCCACCACCAGCATACCAACGTGGGCATTGGCATTACCCAACGGCGCGCTGCACAGGTAGGATAGATTGTGCATCCTGGCAGTCGTGTGCAACTCAGTTTGCACCTGCTTGCCCTGCACCCACACTTGGGCATCACCCAGGCGGATCAGGTCCGTCGATGGGATCCGCTCCGGGAGAAGAGCCGCCTCTTCCGTGGCCGCGATTCGCCGCAATTCAGGAACACTGCTTTCAGCGTGATAAACGCAGACGAATTCTGCGGCCAGCAAGCTATGCAATTTTTGCACGACCCAATCGACCACGGCTTCGAAATTTGGCATTTCATCCAGCGCGGCCGCTTCAGTAATCGTCCTCAGCCACAATCCCTGGTTTTGAAGCTCAAATTGCTGAAACTCCTCCAACGGCTGAATTTCCAGGATGGCGAATTGATCGCTGCCTTCCATAAACTGCATTTGTGCAATCACCTTCTGGGGCGGGCGGCTGCTGCGCATCAGGACGATCTCCACCGGCGTTCCCAGCTTCAATTTATCCAACCCCTCGTCCGGCAGCAAGGCATCGATCGAGCGCCCGGAAATGTCCATAAAGCTGAAAGCCGATATCTTCATAAAGGCGCTGTTAGCTGCCAGGACCATGCGAGCCCGGGTATCCACGATAAGCGTCGGCGTCGGTAGATGGTTTAAGATCCCCCAAAAAAGGTTTAGTCCCTCGGCATCCAGCAACCTGGCGGGCCAATTTTGTTTTTTTGGAGTCAGCGGCGAGATTGGGGTCATAGGGAATGCTTAGTTGGCATGGCGAAGATGCGCGGGTAGAATGCCTTCCATGGCGCGGTATTTTGCAACGGTTCTACGGGCAACCAAAAAGCCTTGTTCTGAGAGCAATTCCGCAAGTTCCGAATCGCTGAGCGGGCGGGTTTCTTGATCGATGAAATTCTTAAGGACCGTGCGAACGTTCAGGCTGCGGTCAAAAAATGACGACAGTGGCACAATCCTGCGGCTGGGAAGTTGCACGCTCTTTCCCGAAACGGCACGCGAGATGGTCGATTCGTGC
>CALMIB010000138.1 GCA_937863945.1 uncultured Longilinea sp. | reverse complement strand
AGGGCTGCGGCGGCTGGAATACCGCGGCTATGATTCGGCCGGGCTGGCGGTCCTACAGGATGAGAAGATCCAAATCCGGCGGGATGCCGGAAAGCTGGACCACCTGGTGGAACTGGTTTCCAACCAGCCCGTGGAGGGAAAAATTGGCATCGGTCACACCCGCTGGGCGACCCACGGTGAACCCAACACGCGCAACGCGCATCCGCATGTCGGTTCGACGGGTGAGGTGGTGGTGGTACACAACGGCATTGTGGAGAACTTCCTTGAATTGCGCGAAGACCTGGCCGCTGAAGGCGTTCAATTCAACTCGGACACCGATACCGAAGTGATCGTCCACTTGATCGAGCACTTCATGGCCAGCGGCGACGGCCTGGAAGAAGCCATGCAGGCCACCTTGCAGATGCTGAAGGGCGCGCATGGGGTGGTGGCATTCAGCTCGCGCGAACCCGACAAGATCGTCGCGGCGCGCATCGGCAACGCCGGCGGGGTGGTGGTTGGTCTGGGTGAGAATGAGAATTATGTGGCTTCCGATATCCCTGCCATCCTCGAGCATACCCGCCAGGTCATTTTCCTCGAATCGAGGCAGATGGCTGTGATCACCAGCCTGGCGGTGAAGGTAGAAACGTTGGATGGCAACCCTGTCCAGCCCGAAATTCACACCATCGCCTGGGATCCGATCGCCGCTGAAAAGGGCGAGTACCGCCATTTTATGCAAAAAGAGATTCACGAGCAGGTGCGCTCGTTGACCGATACGCTGGCCGGCCGGGTCAACTTTGACGAGGGCAAGGTGCGCCTGCCGCATTTGAACCTGACGGCTGAAAAAGCCAGGAAAATCAACAAGATCATTATCACCGCCTGCGGTACGGCCGCCTATGCCGGGCAGGTGGGCGAGGTGCTCATCGAACGGATCGCACGCATTCCGGTGGAAACGGTGATCGCCTCCGAGCTGCGTTATTCGGATCCGATCATCGATGAAAACACGGTTGTGCTGGCGATCTCTCAATCCGGTGAAACTGCCGATACGCTGGCGGCGATGGACGAATGCCGGCGGCGGGGCGCTACGCTGTGGTCGATTGTCAACGCGATTGGCTCGCAGGCCATGCGCATCGCGGATGGTTATATTTCGATGCAGTCCGGCCCGGAGATCGGCGTGGCTTCCACCAAGGCCTTCACCGCGCCGCTGGTCGATCTGTACATGCTGGCCGTTCTGCTGGCCGACCTGCGCGGTACCATCACGGCCGGCGAACGGCGCAAGCTGGTGGCGGACCTGCGCCTGGTGCCCGACCTGGTGGGGCACTGCCTGGACCGGGAAGAGGAAGTGATCCGCGTGGCGCGTGAAATGAAATACATCCGCAATATGCTGTACCTGGGGCGCGGAATCAACATGCCAATTGCCTACGAAGGCGCGTTAAAGCTGAAAGAAATTTCGTATATCCATGCAGAGGGGTATCCTGCCGGCGAGATGAAGCACGGCCCAATCGCGCTGGTGGACCGCGACATGCCGGTGCTGGCGATTGCGCCGCGCGACCCCTGGTACGACAAGATGATCAGCCAGATCGAGCAAGCCAAGGCGCGCGGGGGCGGCGTCATCGTGGTGGCGACCGTTGGCGATGACCGCGTGGCGGCCCTGGCCGATCACGTCTTCTGGGTGCCGGAGACCCCCTGGATGTTGTCGCCCGTCGTGACGGTCATCCCGCTGCAGATGTTTGCCTATCACATCGCCTCGCTGCGCGGGCTGGACGTGGATCAGCCGCGCAATCTGGCGAAAAGCGTGACGGTGGAATAGCTTTTCACCCGATGGAATAAAATCTCCCCGGTGCCCGCCGGGGAGATTAATTTTGTGCCCAATCCGGTTTCTATTCGGGCAGGTCCATGTGCGAACCGTCGCAGAAGGGTTTGGCGGTGGATGTGCCGCAACTGCAAAAGGATCCGCCTTCCGCGCGTTCCACCCGGGTACCATCCGCATTGGATAACGTAAAGGGTCCTTCAATCAGATAGGCATCCTTTGGATAAAAGCGAACCCTGAGTGCTCTTTTCTCTGATTGAAGTGAGATGGGCACTAAAAAGATGTGCGGGTCACACAACTGCCCGGGCTCACGAAACCCGGCCTGCGCGTGCGACTCGTCGCAGAAGGGTTTGAATTTGGATGCGCCGCAACGGCATAATGCCACTCGTGTATCTTTGAGCAGCAATTGGCCATCCGG
>CALMIB010000137.1 GCA_937863945.1 uncultured Longilinea sp. | reverse complement strand
ACCCGCGCACGCGGGCCTTGATCTGATCCGCGGGATGCTATAATTCCAGCCAGGAGGCGCACATGCGAACCATTGGTTTGATCGCCGGCATGAGCTGGGAATCGTCCGCGGAGTATTACCGCATCCTGAACGAAGAGGTGGCCCGCCGGTTGGGCGGGCTGCATTCGGCCAAAATCGTGATGATCTCGATCGACTTCGCGCGGCTCGAAGCGCAGCAGACCGGCAACCGCTGGGATGAAGCCGCCGCCGACCTGGCACAGGTGGCGCGGCAGCTCGAATCCGCCGGCGCGGAGTGCGTGCTGATCTGCGCCAACACCATGCACATCGCCGCCCCGGCCGTGCAGGCCGCGGTGAACATCCCGCTGCTGCACATCGCCGACGCCACCGGTGAGCGCGCCAAAGCCGCCGGACTGAACAAAGTGGCCCTGCTGGGCACGCGCTACACCATGGAACAGGGCTTCCTTAAGGACCGCCTGAGCGAGCGCTTCGACCTGGAGGTGCTCATCCCGGGCAAAGCCGACCGCGATCTCATCCACCGCGTCATCTTTGAAGAACTGGTGCTTGGCAAAATCCTGCCCGAATCGAAGGCCGCCTACCTGCGCATCATCGAC
The DNA here is from genome assembly GCA_937863945.1 of uncultured Longilinea sp. Taxonomy (GTDB): domain Bacteria; phylum Chloroflexota; class Anaerolineae; order Anaerolineales; family Anaerolineaceae; genus Longilinea. Next base: position 1,908 of record CALMIB010000137.1, on the reverse strand, counting down.
GATCTGGCCGCGCAGGGCGCGCAGGGCGTCATCCTCGGCTGCACCGAAATCGGCCTGCTCATCCAGCAGCCCGACCGGCCGGACATCCCCCTCTATGACACCGTGCGCGTCCACGCCGAAGCCGCGGTGGACTGGGCGCTGCAGGAGTGAGCGCCGTGAAACGCTTCGACATCATCGCCTTCGACGCCGACGACACGCTGTGGGAAAACGAGATCAACTACCGGCGCACCGAGCAGATCTTCAAAGACCTGCTCACCCCCTATCACGCCCCGGCCTGGATCGAGGAGCGGCTGTTCCAGACCGAGATGCGCAATATGCAGCACTTCGGCTACGGCATCAAACCCTTCGGCCTGTCGATGATCGAGACCGCCATTGAACTGACCGAGGGGCGCGTCACCGGCGCCGAGATCCAGGTGATCCTCGATGCGGTCAAGCGCATGCTCACCGCGCCCATCGAGTTGCTGCCGCACGTCGCCGAAGTCATCCCCGCGCTGGCCGCCCAGGCCCCGCTGATGCTGATCACCAAAGGCGACCTGCTCGACCAGGAATCCAAGGTGCGCCGCTCCGGGCTGGCCGGCCACTTCCGGCACGTCGAGATCGTCAGCGACAAGACCGAGCAGCACTACGCCGACCTGCTGGCGCGGCACGCCATCGCGCCGGAGCGCTTCCTCATGGTGGGCAATTCACTGCGCTCCGACATCCTGCCTGTGCTGGCGCTGGGCGGCACGGCGGTTTACATCCCGCACCCGCTCACCTGGGCGCACGAGAACGGCGATTCGCCGCTGGGCAACCCGGGCTTCCACGAACTGGCGCACATCGGCCTGCTGCCGGAACTGGTGAAAAAGCTGGAAGAAACAGGGATTTGAGATTCTTTGTGAAAACCGGCTGCTCCATTTAGCCTGCGAGTAACTTAGGGGGGAGTCTATGGGTAAATTTCTTGCATCCGAAAAAGTACGGCAGGTCAAATTCAAACGCAGTGATTACTTTTCCGTTGGCGCACAGGCAGACGGAATCTATAAAACCAACACCTATCCCTTCTGCCTGCCGCGCGAGTGCGCGGGTGAAAACCTGTTTGTCGGCATTCGCGAGGATGCGCTGAGTTACTTTAAACGCCACGGCATTAAATGGCACGACGGACAGGATCACAATCCCAGCAATCACCTGTGTGATTCGCAGGTTTGCTGCGTTAACTTTCTCTATCCCTTCGCAAATCAACCCGAGGCGCTGGCAGCACTGTTGCGTCCGCTCTTCTCCACCCTGGTCGAAATGCTACCAATCGAGGATGAGCAATTTGTAGTCTTTGAGTGGATCGGGGCTGAGAATTACCTCAAGGAGAAGGTGCATGGGAATAACACACGCACCCGCGGCGCCAATTTCACCAGCGCCGATGCGGCGGTGCTCTTCCGTCGGGACGACGGCCTGCGCCAGGTTGTGCTGATCGAGTGGAAATACACCGAATCCTATGCCCCGGTGGATCTACAAGTAGCTGCCAGCGGCACCAGCCGCCTGGATATTTACCGTCCATTATTCGACGCGCCTGACTGCCCATTGTCAAGAACCGCATTACCCTCTTTTCAAGCGCTCTTCTACGAACCTTTTTACCAGTTGATGCGCCAGCAATTTCTGGCGCACGAAATGGAAAAAGCCCATGAATTGGGCGCGGACATCGTCAGCCTGATGCACATTTCTCCGGCGCATAACATGGATTTCAAGCGCATTACCTCGCCGCAATTGCAATCCCTGGGTGAAAGCGCCACTGCAGTGTGGAGCCAGTTGGTGAAGGACCGCAGCCGTTTTACTGCTGCACACAGCGAAGATCTGTTCGGGCGCTTCGACGTGCAGCCGTTCCCCGAGTTGCAGCCATGCTGGGAGTATCTCTCAGCGCGGTATGCCTGGGTAAAGAAATAA
>CALMIB010000136.1 GCA_937863945.1 uncultured Longilinea sp. | reverse complement strand
AACGCGGCGCACGTCGTGAGCCCACCGAAACCTTTGAATACGGCGAGCGACATCCTGTTTGCCTACATGAACAACACGGCCTGGTACACTCTTACGATCATCGCGCCCGGCATCCTGGCAGCCATGTTGTATTAGAAGCAAAGAGCGCTTGCACAGCCGGATGCAGGCCAGAAATCACTCTGAAATGGCCGCGCTCCAGCAGAGATTCACACGTTCTATGGGATAATTAGCGCAGCGCAACCGCGCCAACATCCCATTTTTCAAGGACTCCGTCCCATGAAACCCGTTTCCACTCCAGACCGCCCCGATCCCCGCTGGAAGGGGCTGTACCGGGCCGCCGTTGCGGCCGTGGCCGCCATGCTGGTCATTATGGTTGCCCAAATCGTCATCTTTGCCGCCTGGCCGCCGCCGCAAACGGTCGCGGGCTTCTTCGAGCTGTTCCAGCGCAACAGGCTGCTGGGACTGCTCAGCATGGATCTGCTGTACATCCTGAACAACTCGGTCCTGATGCTGATCTACCTGGCGCTATATGCCGCGCTGCGCAAGGGGGCCGAATCGGCCTCGCTGGCGGCGCTGGTGCTGGGACTGGTGGGCGTGGCAGCCTATTTTGCCTCCAACACGGGCTTTGAGATGCTCGCGATCAGCGGCCAGTACGCAGCCGCAGCGGGAGAAGCGCAGCGCACCGCGCTGCTGGGCGCCGGAGAGGCTTTGCTGGCGATCTATCGCGGCACAGCTTTCGATACGTATTATGTGCTCAACGCCGCCGCGCTGTTGATTTTCGCGGTGGTGATATTGCGCGGCAGGCTGTTCACGCGCGCCACCGGGTGGTGGGGGCTGGCGGCCGGCGTGCTGATGATCGTCCCGTCCACGGCGGGCGCGCTGGGCCTGGTGTTCTCGCTGGCCTCGCTGGTGCCGTGGGCGGTGTTCGCGGTGATGATTGCACGCCAGTTCCGGCGTTTCACGGCGCTGGCGGGAGGATGATTTAACACAAGGAGGCGCTATGGCAGTCTTAAGGCGAATACTGGGCGTGGTGGTGATGGGCGCGGGCGTGATTGGCCTGCTGCTAAGCCTGGGCGGGCTGGTGGGCCTGGTTGTGGCGCGGCCGGCGCTGGTCAGCGCGGTCACCGGCACTGTGAACGCGCTCACCACCAACGTCGAAATTAGCCAGAAAACACTGGAGATTACCGGCGGCGCGCTGGATGCTACCATTTCCAGCGTCGATTCGCTCGCCGAGATGCTGGGCGCAACTGCCCAAACTGTAGCCGAAACCCGGCCGGTGGTTTCGCAGGTCAACGCGCTGATGGGCGAAACCCTGCCGGAAGCCGTGGAAACGGCCGGCGATTCGCTCACCGCCGCGCAGGAAGCGGCGCAAACCCTGGAAGAAGCCATCCGCTCGTTCGAATCTTTCCGTAACCTGCTGTCCGCCATGCCATTTTTGGGCGTCAAACAAACGGCGCAGCCCTACGACCCCGAACAGCCGCTGGCCGATTCGCTGGGCGATCTTGCCACCAGCATCGAAGACATGCCGGGCGACTTTGTGAACATGTCGCAGAGCATGGACAAGGCCGATAGCAACCTGGAGCTGGTGCAAACCAACCTGGAACAAATGTCGGAAGATGTAGCCGTGATCTCGGAACGGCTGGTTGAATATCAGGCGGTGATTGATGACTCGCAAGTCTCGCTGGAGCGGCTGCACGGCATCCTGGTCAGCACGCACGACAATCTTGGTACCATCCTGATTGCGGCGACCGTGGCGCTGGCGCTGTTTATGCTGTGGCTGCTGGTCACCCAGGTGGTCATCTTCAGCCAGGGCTGGGAGCTGTTTCACGGCACGGCCGACCGTGTGGATGCGGGCAAGTGACGCAACCCATGCGCGCACTCCGTAAAGCCCTTCAGGACCGCCCCATTCAATGGAAGCCGCTGCTGGCCTGGGCGGGCCTGTTTGCCATCCTGTACGTCGCCGGGCTGTTCATCCCGCAGGGCTTCGATTGGGTGCACTTCTTCGGCCAGGGCAAGGTCTCGCCCATCTGGACGCCCTGGTCGCCGCTGGTGGTGACGCTGCGCAACTGGCCGCTTCTGGTGGCCCTCACGCTGTTCGCGGTCATCTACCGCACTTACCGCTATAACCGTTCGCCCTGGCCGATCGCGCTGGCGGTGCTGTCGCTGCCGACGGTGTGGATGATCATCCTGGGCAACCTGGACGGGCTGGTGCTGCTGGGCCTGCTGCTGATGCCGTGGGGCGTGCCGCTGGCTTCGATGAAGCCGCAACTGGCGTTCTTCGCGCTGCTGGCCAACAAGAAATGGTTCATCGCGGCCGCCGCGTGGGGCATCCTGACCGTACTGATCTGGGGTTTCTGGCCGCAGAACCTGCTGGGCACCGCCGCGCCGGGCTGGAAGGAAGAGTGGGTGCAGGATATCTCGCTGTTCCCGTGGGGTGCGCTGATCGCGCTGCCGCTGCTGTGGTTTTCGCGCGGCGACGAGGATTTGCTGATGGCCGCCGGCAGCTTTGTCACCCCACACCTGTTCCCGTACCATTTCATCCTGTTAATGCCCGCACTGGGGCGGATGAAACCGGGCTGGATGCTGGCGAGCTGGCTGCTTTCGTGGTCGCCGCTGCTGGCCAACTGGCTGGGCGACATCGGCTGGCATGCCGGTAACGTCTTCGCGGCGGTGGTGTGGATGGGCATTTACTTTAGCCGGCCAAAGGAAAAAATATGAGCACCAAAAATCCCTTCACCCTGTTTCTGGCAGCCGCCGGCACGGTTCTCACCGCGGTCCCGCTGCTGCTGCCGCTGTTTTTCGGCCTGAGGAACGCGCTGTCGCGCGGGCGCTTCCTGGACGATTTTTTAATGCCGGCCCAGCTGTACCTGGTGGTGCTG
>CALMIB010000135.1 GCA_937863945.1 uncultured Longilinea sp. | reverse complement strand
GCTGGTAATTCACCACAGCGTGCGTCGGAAAACTTACCTCAGCGATCGAGGCCAGATCGATATCCTTGTTCCTGCCAAATTTGGTTGGATCGCGGCCGATCAACCGCATCCCCCGCACCATCAAGCGCATCACCGCCCGCGGCATGTTATTGAAATACAGCTTATCCGCCTGATAAGGCTGTAGCGCCCGCGAATCGGTAAAGTCAACCTGCGCTGCCAGGTGGAAGGCGCGCACCGTGGCGTTGTGGATGGCGATATGGTCGGGATGCCGGTAGCCGCCGATCGGGTCAAAGGTTAACACGACCTGTGGTTTCAACAGGCGGATGTAACCGGCCACTTCCCTGGCCACCGCTTCCATCGGCTGCGCCGCCAGCGCCTGGGGGTGCTGGTTATCCGCCGACCCGGGCATGCCTGAATCGCGGAAATTCAAGAAGTACACTCCGCTCAGGCCCAGTTTCTCGGCAGCACAGCGCAGTTCCGCTTCGCGGCGCGCAGCCACCGATTCAAACCCGCGCAAATATTTGGGGTCAACGTCGCCCACTTCACCACGTGTGGCGCACACCAGGTAAACCTGCACGCCGCGCCGGGCATACAGGGCCAGGGTTCCGCCCATGCCAAAGGTCTCATCATCGGGGTGCGCCAGCACCGCCAGCAGGACAGCCGGTTGAAGATTCACGCGATCACGTAAATTGCTCATGTTTGCTCACCAGTAATTTCCACAAAATCAATACTTCCGAATAGTTGGATCCACCTGGTCGGCCCACGCATTGATGCCGCCCTTCAGGCTGTAAACCTGCGAATACCCTTGCGCTGCCAGCAAACGCAGCGCGCGCACCGATCGGACCCCCGTGCGGCAGAACAACACCACCGGCCGGTCGCGATCCACTTCGTCCAACCGCTGCATCAATTCCGGCAGCGGGATCAAAACCGCGCCAGGTAGAGTAGAGACTTGCTGCTCCACCGGATCACGCACATCCACAAGTTGCAAGGCCTGGCCCTGTTGAAGCCGGCGCAGGATTTCCACGGGCTCAAGGTCAAGGTCTCCACCCGCAAGGCCGGCATGCACATCGCGCGTCGGAACCCCGCAGAAGGCTTCATAATCAATCAACTGGGTAATCTCGGGCTGCTCACCGCAAATGCGGCATTTGGGGTTCTTGCGCAGGCGCACGCTCTGCAATGAGACATCCAACGCATCGAACAACAATAATTTATCGATCAACGGTTCGCCGATTCCCAGGATCAGCTTGATCACCTCAGCCGCCTGCATCGTCCCCACCGTTCCGGGTAGCACGCCAAACACGCCGCCCTCCGCGCAGGACGGCACCTCGCCGGGCGGCGGGGGCTCGGGGTACAGGCAGCGGTAACAGGCGCCTTTGCGCGCGTCGAAGACGCTCACCTGCCCTTCAAAGCGGAAGATCGAACCGTACACATACGGTCTGCCGGAAAGCACCGCTAAATCGTTGAGCAAATAACGCGTTGGAAAATTATCGCTCCCGTCCACCAGGATGTCATAGCCATCAGCAATCTGCCAGGCATTCTGTGAAGAGAACACTTCATTATATGTATCAATCTGGATAAAAGGATTCAGATCCAGCAGACGTTGGCGCGCGGAATCGACCTTAAGCTGCCCGACACGTTCGCTCCCGTGGATGATTTGACGCTGTAGATTCGAGGAATCCACCACGTCATAATCCACCAACCCAATCCGCCCAACGCCCGCCGCCGCCAGATACAAAGCAATTGGCGAGCCCAACCCTCCCGTGCCAACGATCAGCACGGATGCCGCCTTCAGTTTTTCCTGTCCTTCCAGCCCCACTTCCGGAATCAACAGGTGACGCGAATAACGCAATATTTCTTCCTGGGTCAATTCTGGCGCCATGTGTCCTCCATTCGCACATCCATTCCCAGCCATCATACCAAAAAAAGTGTTTGCTTTGCAAATCAACTAATTTCCTTGGTGATACAATTGGCCTATGCAGATCATTCTGACGCACGAACAGGCCGATTTCGACGCCATCGGTTCATTGCTGGGGGCAGCGCTTCTGAATGAAGAGGGTTATGCTGTGCAGCCGCGCCGGATGAATCGCAATGTCCGCGCGTTTTTGAACATCTACAGTTCGGAATTGCCCTTTATCGACTCGCGCGACCTGCCGCCCGAACCGATCGATGCCATCACGCTGGTTGACACGCAAAGCATGGTCACCCTGAAAGGCGCCGGCAGCCAGACGCGCGTGCATGTCATCGATCACCACACCGTTCGACCTGATTTTCCGGCTGAATGGAGCATCCATACCGACCGGGTCGGATCGTGCACCACGCTGTTCGTGGAGGACCTGCGCGAGCACAACGGCGCGTTGAGCAGCATTCACGCCACGCTGCTGGCGTTGGGCATCTATGAAGATACCGGTTCGCTGACGTATGCCAACACCACCCCGCGGGACGTTCACGCGGCTGCCTTTTTGCTGGAACAGGGCGCCAGCCTGCGCATCCTGGGAGAGTATCTCAATGGGCCGCTCTCAGATGAGCAGCGCCACCTGTACAACCGCCTGGTGGCGGCGGCTGAATCGCACCAGATCAACGGGCAAAATATCATCATCGCCGCCGCGGTCGGGCCGGATATGAGCGAGGAGATTTCGAGCGTTGCGCACAAAATCCGCGACCTGCTGGATCCGGACGCATTGTTCATCCTGGTGAGTTCCTCGGAAGGCGTGCGCCTGGTTGCGCGATCGACGACCGATCAAATCGATGTCTCGCGGATCGCCGCGCAGTTCGGCGGCCGCGGTCACGAACGCGCCGCAGCAGCCCTGATTCATGCCAGAGGTGCCGCCCCATCCGGCGGGCCGCTGCTCGAACGCGCAAAGCGCGACTTGCTGGCCATGCTGCCGCGTTTTGTCCGTC
>CALMIB010000134.1 GCA_937863945.1 uncultured Longilinea sp. | reverse complement strand
GGCCACCTTGCCCGACGGCAAAGGCGAATGCCGTGGTCATCGAGCCCGAGCCGGTACCAGCCTCCATGACATGCTGCCCGGGTCCAATCCCCATGTTAACGAGGATGTAGCCGATATCCTTGGGGTACAGAATCTGGGTGCTGCGCGGCAACTCGCGGATCACATCGCCAAGCGCGGGCTGCAGAAGGAAAAACGGGCTCCCATTATGACTGAAGATCTGGCTGCCCCACGACTTACCGATTAAATCGTCATGTTGAATCACGCCGCGGTGAGATTGAAACACTCCCCCGGCTTTCAGCCGCACCAGAAAATGTTTGTGCCGCAGCCCAACGAGCTGCGCAAGGTCGCCCTCCTGGGCGTGGGTTCCGTGCAATGTCCAGGCCAATCGTCGCTCCCTCAGGGCTTTAAAGTCTTTTTGAAGAATTCGGTAATATCGTTATAACAGCGCACGCGGTTTTCATACTTCAACACATCGTGGCCTTCATTTTCAAACATCAGATATTCCACCTGTTTCCCAATCGAGCGGAGGTATTCAACCAGGTCGCGCGACTCGCGCTCGACCACCCGCGGATCATTCTTCCCCTGGATGACAAGCATTGGACAGGCAATGTTCTCAATATAGGTGCGAGGAGACCGTTCTTTCAGGAAATCAGCATCGGTAACCGGATCGCCCAGAGCAATGCGGTAGTATGGTTTCCAGGTTTCCGGGATGCGCTCGGAAAATGTAATCAAGTCAAAGGGACCAAACATATCCACGGCAGCCTGCCACAATTCCGGGTGCCGCGCTGCCAGCGTAAGAGTCATATACCCGCCGTAGGAACGGCCTACCACCCCGGCCCGGTTTACATCCAGTCGCTCGTCACCAGACAACTGCTTCATGGCTTCAACATGATCCAAGCGGTCACGGCCGCCCCAGTCTTTATCCACCTGCTTGGTGTAACTCAGCCCGTAACCCGTGCTGCCGCGCACATTGGGTACAAAGACGGCAAATCCGTTGAGCGTCAGGAATTGAATCAGTGGCATGGAAAACCATGAAAAATCCGGCCGTTCCTGCCCCTGAGGGCCGCCGTGAACATAATACACCACCGGCCTGGCGCCCTGAAAGCCCAGCTCGGCAGCCGGCAGGTACAGCCGCGCCGAAATCCGGGTGCCGTCATAGGAGGTGAAGGATGCATCCTCGCCGCCGGAAAGCAGGGTGAATGGAATGCCCAACACCTTCTCATTCGTATGCCTGCTAATCTGGTTGCGGTCCTTCCCCTCTATGCAATAAATTTGCGTGGGCGAGGTGGCCGATGAAAACGACAGGATAAAGCGGTCGCCCGCCTTCTCATGGAAGAAAGATTCAAGCATGCCATTGGCCAGTACGCCCTCACCCACCAAAACATGGTGGATGGAGAATACTTTTCTGGCGCCGTCATAAGCAGCCTCATAAAGCCAGGAGACCCCATCGATGTTGTAGTCCAGCGCGTAACGGTCAGCGCCCAGAGAATAGATCCCGGTCATTTCGCCCGCCCCGGAATGGTGCAAACCTTCCACGGCCACCGGCTGCAAACCTGCCGAAGCGCCAAATTCCAACAGGGCCGGTGAATAGGTATCGGTAAAGATGGACGTTAACACCAGCACACCGCGTTCGTCCGGAGTAAAGTTCAAGCTAGAAAAACCGTACAGCGGAACGAGTTCGTTTTCTGTACGCGCCTGGATGGGCGTGCCCAGCAGCACTTCCACGCCGCGGTCTTTTTGCCACAGCGAAAGCACTGTATCGCCGAAGGAATAGCCCTCATTCAACAGCACTTTATCATGGTCAGCCGAATAGGCGTCAGGATAGGTTCCCCAGGGATTGGTCGCCAGGATCACCAGCTCTCCGGTCAACAGGTTAGCCTTGTAAGAGGTTATCACCGCTTTGGTGCGCGATTCGGCGGTCAGGTAAACCCATTTGGTTTCCGCATCACAACGTCCCAGGTGAACCCGCGTGCCGGCGAAAAAACCTTTGAACGCTGGCTCCGGGAAACCGCCATCAACCGGAATGAGCATTGGCTGATAATTTTCATCGCCATCCTGATCGATCATCACCAGGATCTGACCGAGATCGGCAAAAACAAAGTAAGGGTCGCCGCCAAGCAAATGTGGATTTTGCAGCGCAATTTGTGACGGCAGAAGCGGCTCGGGCACGCTGCCGCCAAACCGCATTTTATACAGGCTGAGGTGGCCGGAGAGGTTTGAAATGAAGAAAATTTGATCATCCACCAGTTTGGGTGAAATAAACAGCCGCGCTGAAAGTAATGATTCAATCCGGTACATGGAATCTCCTGTCTTATTTCCGTTCAACCTTTACAAGACTCAACCAATATCCAATTCCCAGGATAATGACCGCTACAAGTGCCGCCATTCCCAGGTTCAAAGGGCCAACCGCGGCAAAACGCCAGCCCAATTGTCCGGCTAGCAAATGGCCGCTCCAAAAACCCAACCAACT
>CALMIB010000133.1 GCA_937863945.1 uncultured Longilinea sp. | reverse complement strand
CACCCTGCGGGAGCGCAAATCAAGGTACAGGCGCCCGGTCTGCCCGTCCGCTTCGCCGGCGGGCTTTCCGCCCAGCATCACAAAAGTTCCCGGCATCGGCATGGTGGCGTCCGAGCTGAGATAGACAAATTGCTGTACCAATGCAACCTGGATGAGATCCCCATCCTGCAGAAAGACCGGTTCCGAGATCAATTCGCCGTTGACATACGTGCCGTTCTTGCTGCCCAGATCTTCCAGGTGCGAGCCGTCCTCCGACACCGTGATGCGGGCGTGAAAACGCGACACCTGCCGGTCTGCCACCACCACCGAACAGCCGGCCTCGCGGCCAATGATCACTTCGCCGGTGATGGGAAAACGCTCCCCATTCAACGGGCCAGTTTGTCCGATTAACACTGGTGAATCCGGCAGCATTTCCCACTCCAGCCCAAAGATTCCCGCACTTGCGTCGCTTCGAAGAACTTCTAAGAGGTATAATATAACAGAAGATTGATATTTTGTGGGGATGGCGGCTGATTCATTTCCCGCGGAAGCAAATTCACGCCGAGAACATGCCTTCGCCGAACCGCCGCCCGCCAGAAGCTGGAGCCGCTCAATGCCCGTTCCCCTGAAAGCCGGGGAAGTGCTGCGAGGCCGTTACCGCGTTCGCCGGATCATCGGCCAGGGTGGAATGGGATCCATTTACCTGGCTGACGACCTGCGTTTGGAAGGCCGTCAATGCGCTTTGAAGGAAGTTGAACACGACCGCACCCTGCCGCAGGAAATGGTGCGTGAAGCTCGCGATCAATTCTTACGCGAAGCGACGGTTTTGGCGCGCCTGGACCACCCCAACCTGCCAAAAGTCTCCGATTTCTTCTCCATCGGTTCGCGCGATTACCTGGTGATGGATTACGTCCCCGGCAAGGATTTGCGCACCCTGATGCTCGAAGCGCGCCAGGAAGGCCGTTTTTTGATGGAAATCGAGGTGCTCAGTTGGGCATCCCAGTTGTGTGATGCGCTCACCTACCTGCACAGCCAGGAACCACCCATTTTGCACCGCGATATCAAACCCGGCAACCTCAAGGTCACTCCCTCCGGGCTGCTCAAGCTGGTCGATTTCGGCCTGGTGAAGTTGCTCGCGCCCGGCGAGGTCACCATCACCGTCTTGCAGGGCCAGGGCACCGCGTTGTACACCCCCCTGGAACAGTACGGCGGCGACAGCGGTCACACCGATGCACGCAGCGACATCTATTCGTTCGGCGCCACACTTTACCATCTGCTCACCAACCAGGCGCCGGCCGATGCGCGCGACCGTTTCCTTAACCCCGAGAATTTGGTGCCGCCGCGCGCCATCAACAGCGATATCAGCCTGCGCACTGAGCGGGCCATCCTGTGGGCCATGTCGCTCCACCCGGACGAGCGCCCGGAATCGATCGAGCGCTTCCGCCAAAGCCTGCTGGGTGACCGGCCTACGCTTCCACGCACCGCGCACCATAAAATGACCGTCGCAGATTATCTGCGCATGCCGACCGAGCGAGCCTTGCTCATGGCAGCCCTGGGAATCACCGCGGTTTCCTTTATCGTCACTCTGTTGCGGTAAATTCAGGATCGGGTTCGCTTGCCCGAAACGAGCGCCGTCTGCTGCCAGTAGAATCCCAGCGCCACGCCAAGCGCCACGCCAATCAGGACCAGAGCGACGGTCCCGCCCAGGCCCCCGGTGAGCCAGGTCTGGCTGCCGGCCCAGATAATCTGTGCGACGGAATAAGCCAGCAAACCACCGGATGCCGCTAGCAGCGCCCAGCGCAATCCCCACCGCAGCGTGAAGCGCGGTTGTGCAAGCGCGAAGACGCCCCCGGCGCACGCCCAGGAAAGCACAACCGCCAGAGCCCAATCCAGCAAACCGCCGGGCGCCGTCGCAGCCGGTTCGGGCGAGGGCGTCACCATCGGCGTTGGGCTGAGGGTCGGCGCCCGCGTGATGGTGGGTTTTAGCGGCAGCGTGGGCACAATGGCGGTCACCGCGGCAGGTTGTTCGCCGCTCACGTCCAGCGTCAGGATCTGAGAAGTCTGGGCGGGCGGGCTGACCACGCGAATCTCGACGATACCCGGGTTTTGAATGCGAAACGAAGCGCGCGCCACGCCGTCCAGCGTGGTGCTGGATATTTGCTGCACCACGGCGTTATCCCGGCCGGTGGTGAACAGAAATTGAACGGCAGTCCCATCCGGAACCGGCTTGCGATTGTGGTCCAGGATGACCCCGGTTCGCAACGGCAGCGTATCGCCCACCTTGAATGTGGGCACTTCCGTCGGCGCGGGCGTTCCTGTGCCGGACGCTTCCTGCGAGGAAAGATCCAGGCTGATAGCGATCACCTGGGCCGGCTCGGGTGAAACCACCCGCGCGATGCTGTACCCGGCGCCGTCCACCGAAACCGGCGATGCTCCGTTGGCAGGCAACTCCTGGAATAAAATCCGGGCAGCCACGTCCACAAAGGCGGGGGCTTTGCTGTACAAGCCGTAATACGCCGAGATTTTCGTCAGGTCGGTTGCATCCAGGTAATACGGCGCGCCGAAGGCAAATACAACGACCTTTTTATCACGGATCAAGTCCGGTCGTTCGGAGAGCAGCCGCGACAAGGCGCGCGATTCAGCCCGGGTGCTGCTGACGTCGCGCATGGCCACCACCACCCAGGCCGCCTGTTGCAAATCGGATTCGACCGTCGAATCCATTTCCACGTTATCCAGCAGGCGGGTCAGTTCGGCAAAGGAATGCGAACTGGTGCGCGAGGCCACCACCTGACCGCTGGTTTGCTGGCCGTACAGGCGCAAGACAGCATTTTGCAGCGCGTCCAGCGCCAGCACGGGCTGGTCAGGGCAGGTGCTGCACTGGCGAGAAATCTGCACATCCGTCAGGAAAACAATCCGCTCGCTTGCCAGGGGCGCGCGCGGCAGGGCCACGTTCAAATCCTCAGCATCCGGGCTGATCAGCGATGCCGCCTGCTGCGCCACTTCAAACGTCAGCGCGCCGGATTGGCCCACCTGATCCAACCCCTGCTGGGAAGCGAGGACAGCCTGCAGCGAAAAAGAGGGATACAGGCGGTACTTCAACGTTAAAATGCGTTCCACCGAGGTATCCACCCGTTCGGCAAAGGCAGCATCCTCGCGGTATTTTTGAACGAAAAAATCCAGCGTGCGTTCCAGCGTGGTGTAATAATCGGGGTCGCCGGTGGAAACAAAATGGTCCACGTAGAGCAAATCATTCCCGGCCAGGAAAGCCGTGCGGGCTACCTGCCGCCCGTCGAAGTTCGTTCCTGTGGGGTCAAACAACCGGCGGACAGCGTCGCTGCCCAGATTATCGCTGACCAAAATGCCGCCGGTCGCGC
>CALMIB010000132.1 GCA_937863945.1 uncultured Longilinea sp. | reverse complement strand
AGCCAGAATCCCCACCGGCGCACAGGCACCTGGCTGATGCCGGTTGCCACTAGCGCAGGGATGGGCAGCCCTACTGTCAGCTTGGAGAGGAACAACAACTTCGGCGCGTTTTTGTGGATGCCCTCCTGCAAAGCTGCTACTATGCCCGGATCAATCCGCAGCCGGGGGGCCAGTCGTTCAAACCACTGGGGTTTGCAAAACCGGCCCAGCGAATACCAGCCCATATCCGCGGTCAGGTTGCCGATCACCACCGAGCAATACACCGGCAGCGGCAGCAGCGCGCCGCTTGAGGTGGCCGCGCCGCCCAGCAGGGTGGCGATCGGACCTTCCGCCATGACCATCAGTCCCAGCACGCAATAAGGCATCACGCCCAACGAGGTGAGCCCAGGGATCGTGATTGGCATATCAGTAAACTCCTTCCACCATTCGGTGGCCATTCGAACCGCAGTGCCCGATTGGGTGACATCATTGTTACCTGCTGCCAGTATAGACCGCGATCATTGAGATTTGGTTTAAAGATGGTTTATTCAGCCCGCTCATAAAAAGAACCGCCCGGAGAAAGTCTGGCGGCCGGGTATACAAAATGTAAACCCATGGAACAGGATGGTTCCATACAATCAGGAATATCTCAGAAAAAAGAAAGCCTGGCCCATCGTATCAACTGACCGCGCGGGCTGGATCGTTCAAGAAAGGGATTAACCATGCACACGCAAAAACGCACCGGATTAAAAATTGCCTCGATTGTCGTACTTTTCCTTGGCATCATTTCCTATTTATTGGCGGACCGTTACCTGATCCAGCACGTGGAGATCGCGGATGTGAGCGCGTATGCCGGGGCGGCTTCCGCGGCCACCGTGTCGGTGAACTCGGCTGCGGAAACCGCCAGCCTGGCCGGCACAGGTGGCAGCGCAACAGGACAGGCGACCGTATCCGACGACTGGAATTACGTCAGCGATACGGTTTCCATCTCCATCCAAAAGGTCACCACCGGCAGCGGGAACAACACCGTCACCTACTTTGTCGCCGATGTGATCCTGGATGACGCCACCAGCCTGCAAAGCGCCTTCGCTAACGATCAATTTGGCCGCAACATCACCGAAAAAACCTCCGTCATCGCTGCCGAAAATGACGCCATCTTTGCCATCAACGGCGACTACTACGGCTTCCGCGACGACGGCATCCTCATCCGCAACGGCATCATCTACCGCGACCAACCGGCGCGGACCGGGCTGGCTTTCTACCTGGACGGCTCAATGGCGATCTATGACGAAACCGAAACCAGCGCGGAGGAACTGCTGGCGGCCGGCGTCTGGAACACGCTTTCGTTTGGGCCGGCCCTGCTGGTCGACTCGGCCGTCCCCGCGGGCATCGCCAGCGTGGAGGTGGATACCAATTTTGGCAACCACTCCATCCAGGGCAACCAGCCGCGCACCGGCGTGGGGATCATCGCGGATAATCACTTCGTCTTCATCGTGGTGGATGGGCGCAGCAAAGGATACAGCCGCGGCGTAACCCTGACCGAGTTTGCCGAGATTTTCCAATCGTTGGGCTGCACCGAAGCCTACAACATCGACGGCGGCGGCTCTTCGACCATGTACTTCATGGGCCGGTTGGTGAATAATCCGCTTGGCCGCAATCAGGAACGCGGCACCAGCGATATCCTGTTCATTGCTGATTAATGGTTTTCAAGGTGAAAACAGATTTGGTTTACAAGTTCGGTTCCGTGGGCGCAGCCAGCCCTCCAGCGTCAACCGCCATCTGGGGCAAATAATTCGCCTGGACAATTTCAATATTCGCGGCGCGCAGGAACTCCAGCGCATTCTCATCGATCCGGTAAGCCACGTGATACACCAAACGGGTAATGCCGGC
>CALMIB010000131.1 GCA_937863945.1 uncultured Longilinea sp. | reverse complement strand
GCCTACAACCTGTTCACCGGCGTGGATGCACGCTACCGCGGGCGCAAACTGGGCCAGGCGGTCAAGGTCATCGCGCTGCGTTACGCCCGCGACGTGCTCGGCGCACACATCGTGCGCACGCACCACAACACCAAAAACGAACCGGTGCTGGCCATCGACCGCAAGTTTGGCTATACCGTCCTGCCCGGCGAGTTTGTGATGGTGAAGGAATTACGCTGAGGGCGCGCAGCAGCCGAAGAGTCTTTTTCGAGTGTAAAAATTTTTCAGCCGGATGACGAGATGCTTCGCGTTGCCCGGGAAGACACGGACGCGGGTAGCGGTGGGGCACCCTCTACAAGGGCAGGCCGCTAAAAGCCAAACGCTAAGCGCTAACAGCTAAGAACTCCACCTGCGGGGTGCGGTGCCAGTCGGCGCAGCGCTGGATGGCGGCGGTCACGTCCGCGCGCAGTTCGTCGTCGAGCGTCACGCCCGGCTCGAAGTGCAGGCTGCGCACCTCGAAGCGGCCTTCGCGGCGGTGGGCCTTGGCGTCCAGGCGGGCCACCAGCGCGCCGCGGCGCAGCACCGGCAGGCTGAAGTAGCCATAGCGCCGTTTGTGTGCGGGCGTGTAGCACTCGATCATGTAGTCAAAGTCGAACAGCTCGCGCGCGCGGGCGCGGTCCCAGGTGAGCGGGTCGAACGGCGAAAGCAGGGTGGTGTAGGTGGGCCGCAGTTCGCCGTTTTGCGCCTGCGCCAGCAGCCCGGCGTTGTTGGGGTGCACGTAGGCGGGGCCGTCCCAGCCCTCCACCGCGCACTCGATCAACTCGCCCTGCGCAGCCAGCTCGCGCAGCAGCGCGGGCATGCCATTTTTTGGCAGGCGGTAGTAATCGGCCACCCAGCCGGGGCGGGCCGCGCCCAGCTTTTCCACACTGCGCAGCACCAGCTCGCGGCGCGCCGCATCGGCTGAGGGCACGGGCAGTTGCTCCCAGCCGGGCAGCACCCGCCCGGGCAAATCGTACACGCGCTGGAACTTGTCGCGGCGCGCCACCATCAGGTCGCCGGTGACGAACAGCACCTCCATGGCCACCTTCTCGTCCTTCCAGTTCCACCAGCCGCCGGCCGGCTTTTTGGCCTCGAAATCGGCCGAGCGCAGCCCGCCCTCGGCGTGGATGCGCGCCAGGATGCCGTCCACCAGTTCGCGGTGCGCCTCGATCCACGGGCGGGCATCCTGCCAGCCGCGCACGCCGTCGAGCATGAAGCGGCGCTGCAGGGGATAATCCTCGATTGGCAAAAAGCAGGCGGCGTGCGCCCAGTATTCGAACAGGCGGCCTTCAACCAGGTGCTCATCCAGCCAGGTTGGGTCGTATTCGCCCAGGCGCGAGAACAGCGTCAGGTAGGGGCTGCGCGCCACCACGTGAATGGTGTCGATCTGCAGCACGCCCATGCGCCGGATGGCGGCCAGCACGTCGGGTTTGGCCGCCGGGGCGGGCGGCGGGGTGAGCAGGCCCTGGACGGCCAGCAGCAGGTTGCGCGCATCGGTTCGGGTGAGGAGGATGGACATGAAACCTCGTAGAAATAAAGTTCTAGGAGCGTATTATACAGCATTTTGCTGGAGATGCAACCCGGACGGATTGGCGTGCAGGGCAATGGAAGGCTGCGTGTTGATAATGACGAAATAATCGCCCACCGCCAAACGCTAACCTCACTCTGACAATTCTATGACGTTTCTTTAACACTCAGGCGATACCCTGTAAGCAGCACTTTACTGGCAATCAGGAGGGAATATGAATCTTGAAAAATTTACCCAAAAGTCGCGCGAGGCTGTGTTTGCCGCCCAGCAACTGGCCCGCGATTTGAACCACCAGGCCATTGAACCGGCCCACCTGCTGCTGGCGCTGCTGCGCCAGGACGAAGGCGTGGCCCCGGCCGTGGTCACGCGCGTGGCCGGCAGTGTGCAGGCGCTGCGCGAAGAATTGATGAAAGACCTGGACGGCCGCCCCAGGATCACCGGGGCAGGCGGAGAGGTGGGCCTGGCGCAAAGCGCCGTGGATGCGCTGGACGCGGCCGAACGCTATGCCAAAGGCATGCAGGACGACTACGTTTCCACCGAGCATATCCTGCTCGGGTTGACCGATTCGACCGAACGCAAGCGCCTGGCCTCCTACGGCCTGACCAAGGACGCCATCCTCAAGGCGCTGCAGGGCATCCGCGGCTCGCAGCGCGTGACCGGCGAAAACCCGGAGGAAACCTACCAGGCGTTGGAGAAGTACGGCCGCGACCTGACCGCGCTGGCCCGCCAGGGCAAGCTGGACCCCGTGATCGGCCGTGATGAAGAGATTCGCCGCGTCGTTCAGATCCTGTCGCGGCGCACCAAAAACAACCCGGCGCTGATCGGCGAGCCTGGCGTGGGCAAGACCGCCATCGCCGAGGGGCTGGCGCAGCGCATCGTGCAGGGCGACGTGCCGGAAGGCCTGAAGAAAAAACGCATTGTGCAGCTCGACCTGGGCGCGATGGTGGCCGGGGCCAAGTACCGCGGCGAGTTCGAGGAACGCCTGAAAGCCGCCCTCAAGGAAATCACCGCAGCGCAGGGCGAGATCATCGTCTTTTTGGATGAAATGCACACCATCATCGGCGCGGGCGCGGCCGAAGGCGCCATGGACGCCGGCAACATGCTCAAACCGCTGCTGGCGCGCGGCGAACTGCACCTGATCGGCGCGACCACGCTGGACGAATACCGCAAGCACATCGAAAAGGATGCCGCGCTGGAGCGCCGCTTCCAGCCGGTGCTGATCGAGGAACCTTCGGTCGAAGATACCATCAGCATCCTGCGCGGGCTGAAGGAAAAATACGAGGTGCACCACGGCGTGCGCATCACCGACCCGGCGGTCATCGCCGCGGCCATGCTGTCGGCGCGTTACATCCCCGACCGGCGACTGCCCGATAAGGCCATCGACCTGATCGACGAGGCCGCCGCGCGCCTGCGCACCGAGATCGACTCGAAGCCGCAGGAACTGGACGAGGTGGACCGCCAGGTGATGCAGCTTGAGATCGAGCGCGAGGCGCTGAAAAAGGAAAAAGACAAAGCCTCGAAGGAGCGGCTGGAAAAGCTGGAAGTGGAACTGGCCGACCTGAAGGAACATTCGGCGCAGTTGACCGCGCGCTGGCAGAACGAAAAACAGGCCATCGCCGCGCTGCGCGAGGTGAAGGAAAAGATCGAGCAGACCCGCCAGGAGATCGAGCGCGCCGAGCGTAAGTCGGACCTGGAAACGGCCGCGCGGCTGCGCTACGGCTCGCTGCGCGAGCTGGAGGCGCGCCGGACTGAAGCCGAAGGCAAACTGAAGGAGCTGCAGGCGGGCGGCTCGCTGCTGAAGGAAGAGGTGGACGCCGAAGAAGTGGCCGCCATTGTCTCGCGCTGGACGCACATCCCGGTGACCAAACTGCTGGAAGGCGAAACGCAGAAGCTGCTGCGCATGGAAGAGGGCCTGCACCAGCGCGTGGTGGGTCAGGATGACGCCGTGCGGGTGGTTTCCAACGCGGTGCGCCGCGCGCGCGCCGGGCTGCAGGACCCCAACCGGCCGATCGGCTCGTTCATCTTCCTCGGCCCCACCGGCGTTGGCAAAACCGAGCTGGCGCGCGCGCTGGCCGAGTTCATGTTCGACGATGAGCACGCCATGATCCGCATCGACATGAGCGAGTACCAGGAAAAGCACACCGTCAGCCGCCTGATCGGCGCGCCCCCGGGCTACGTGGGTTACGACGAGGGCGGACAGCTCACCGAGGCGGTGCGCCGCCGCCCGTACAGCGTGGTGCTGTTCGACGAGATCGAGAAGGCCCACAGCGAAGTGTTCAACGTGCTGCTGCAAGTGCTGGACGACGGCCGCCTGACCGACGGCCAGGGCCGCACGGTGGACTTCCGCAACGCGGTGGTGATCATGACCTCGAACCTGGGCAACCAGTTGTGGGAAGGCGGGCGCAGCGTGACGCGCGACGAGATCACGCGCGTGCTGCAAAACCACTTCCGGCCCGAGTTCCTCAACCGCATCGATGAGATCGTGGTGTTCCACCCGCTGGGCAAGGAGCACCTGAACGGCATCGTCAATATCCAGTTGCGCCGCGTGGCGAATCTGCTGGCCGGGCGCGGGTACACGCTGCAGGTGACCCAGTCAGCGCGCGATTACCTGGTGGAAGTGGGCTACGACGCCAACTTCGGCGCGCGTCCGCTCAAACGCGCCATCCAGCGCGAGCTGCAGGACCCGCTGGCGGTGAAGATCCTGGCGGGCGAGTTCCGCGAGGGCGATACCATCGTCGTGGAGCGCGGCGCGGAGGGGCTGACCTTCCTGGCTGCCGTGCAGGGCGAGGTGGTGGAATAAACCAGGAGAGACAAAGCGATCGGGGCGGATCTGAGGACCGCCCCGACTGTTTTTTTAACGATAGTGCAGGGTTTAGCGGGTGTAATCCTTCGCGTTGACCGCGTTCTGATCGACCATCTGGCGGAAACGTTTCCAGTCCATCTCGTCGCGGAAGAACTGGCGCGGCAGCAGCGACATGCCGCCCCTGGCCGTGAGCAGCAGCACCATGTCATCGTACTGGTATTTGCGCGTATAGCTGTCCCACGTGGTCAGTTTATCGCCGTAGGTGATGCCCTCCGGCGAGACACGCCCGCTGCGGACGCGCCGGGCGGCCGGCTTTTTCCACAGGTTTTTGGCGTTGCGGGTGATGCCGATGTAAGGCGCGATCAGGTACAGGGTGAGGAATCCGCCGGCAAACAGCGCCAGGCGCTGGCGGTTGTTTTCGATCTCGGAGATGACGCCGTCGCGCTGGTTGTAGATGAATAAATAGGCGACGGCGGCGGCGGCCACCAGGAATATCGCCAGGCGGATGAGCGTGCTGCGCAGCGGCGGCGTGAGGATGTCTTTTACGGCGCGAATGTACTGATCCTGCTGGAGTTGGCCTTCAAATTCGATGTCCATGGCGTGTCCTGGGAGGAAAGAAAAGTGAGGGGGGGTGAGGGATACGGTATTCGGTATGCGTTGCTGCGGTATTCGTAGAATTGCTTTTGATTGTAAGGGATTGCCAATCGCTCACCGCTACTCCGCCGGCGGCCCCTGGCGGATGCGCTGGCGCAACTTTTCGATCACCGGGTCGGCCAGCGGATTCCTGGGAATGTCCCAGTCGGCCTCGATCCACCAGGTGGCGCCGGCATCGGCCCACGGCAGCACCTGGTCGGCCGCGGCGGCGGGATCCGCGCCGGGGGTTTTGCCTTCCACGACGATGTCGAAGTGCCCGCTTTGCTCGCGGTGGGCGGCGGCGTAGGCGGCCAGCTCACGGACGTGCTCGGGCGTCAGCGGCAGAATTTCGTGGCCGGCGCCCATCGCCACCGGCAGAATGCCGTCGTATTTCAGCGCGCGGTTGAGTGATTTTTCGCGCGGCCAGGCGCCCACCACCCAGATGGGCACGCGCGGTTGCTGGACGGGCGGCGGCGGGGGATAGAACTCGGTCGGTTCGATGTGATAATGCCGGCCGTGGTAGTGAAACGGCTGCCCCTGCCACAGCCCGGTGAGCACATCCAGGCCCTCGTCGAGCAGTTCGGCGCGCGTCTTGCGGTCAACGGGTTCGCCAAAACTGGCGAAGCCCGTATCGGCGGCGGCGCCCAGCCCCACCGAAAGGATCACCCGCCCGCCGGAGAGCCGGTCGAGCGTGGCGGCCTCGCCGGCCAGTTTCCACGGTTTGAGGATAGGCAGCGGCGAGAGCATGGTGCCCAGGCGAATGGTGGCGGTGCGCATGGCGGCGGCGGTCAACGCCACCCAGGCATCGATGCCCCAGATGGGTTCCCACACAAAGAAGCCGTCCCAGCCGGCCCGTTCGGCCTCGCCGGCCAGGTCGGCAGCCTCACGCGCGTCGCCGTAGGTGAGCACAATTCCGTATTTCATGTCTGCCTCGCCGCCGGAAGCGAAACACCCTTCCGGCAGAGTGAATTGTAGCACATTCGCGCGGGTCGGGCGCAAAACGGGTAAGGTCGAGGCCCGGCGTTGGCGTGCAGGACTTACCTGATTCCTCCTGCCTCGCCCTGACTGAGTCCTATCCCCAGGTAAGGGCGAGGCGGGAGAAGCCAACGATGGTTTGCCCGTGCCGCGGAG
>CALMIB010000130.1 GCA_937863945.1 uncultured Longilinea sp. | reverse complement strand
CACACCGAGGCCATCGAGGAGGAGCCGTTAGAGGCCAGCACTTCGGAGACCAGGCGCAGCGTGTAGGGGAAATCGGCTTCTTCGGGGATGACCGGGGCGAGCGCGCGTTCTGCTAGTGCACCGTGGCCAACTTCGCGGCGCGATTGGCCGCGCAGCATTTTGACCTCGCCGGTGGAGTAGGGCGGGAAGTTGTAGTGGTGGATGTAGCGCTTGGTATCGACAGGCGTGAGCGAGTCGATTTCCTGGGCCTCTTTGGGCGTGCCCAGGGTGGACAGGGTGAGCACCTGGGTCTCGCCGCGGGTGAACAGGCCGGAACCGTGCGCACGCGGGCTGATGCCCACTTCACACCAGATCGGGCGAATTTCGGTCAAATCGCGGCCATCCGGCCGGATGTGGCGGTCGACGATGCGCGAGCGAACCACGCGGCGATAAGCTTCGTGATAGGCCTGTTTGGCCGGGCCAACCTTGGCGTCATCCAAGGTTTCGCCTTCGCCGGCGAATTCTTTGACGATCTGCTCTTCCAGGACGTCCAGCGCATCGTTGAGCTCGTGCTTGCCGTGATGGGTATCCATGATCGCGTTCAGATCGTCTTCTGCACGTTTGACCACCTGTTCAACCAATTCGGCATCCACATCGAAAATCTCGACCTGGCGTTTGGGTTTGCCAATTTCGGCGGCCATCTTGAGCTGGATATCGACGATGGGTTGAAGCGCCTGGTGGCCAAACATGAGCGCGTTCACCATGGTTTCTTCGTCGATCATGTCGGCGCCGCACTCAACCATCAGGATGGCATCGCGGGTTCCGGCCAGGCGCAGGTCGAGGTCAGAGCGGTCCATCTGTTCGTAGGTGGGGTTGGCGATGAAGTTGCCGTCGATGCGGGCGACGCGTACTGCGCCGACCGGGCCGCCCCAGGGGATATCGGAGATCATGATGGCGGCGGAAGCCGCGTTGATGGCCAATATATCCAGCGGGTTCTCGGTATCCGCGGAGAGCGAGAACATGATCACCTGGACTTCGTTGCGCATAGCCTGATTGAACAGGGGGCGCAGCGGGCGGTCGGTGAGACGCGCGACCAGGATGGCGTCGCCGGACGGGCGGCCTTCGCGGCGGAAGAACGATCCGGGGATGCGCCCGCCGGCATACATGCGTTCTTCATACTCCACGGTGAGGGGGAAGAAATCGCCGCCGGGGCGTGCTTCCGCGGCCATGGTGGCTGCGGCGAAAACGATCGAGTCACCCAAACGCACGGTGACAGAGCCGCCTGCCTGTCCGGCCAATTTGCCGGATTCAAACGTAACAGGGCGGCCTCCAACTAAGGTCGTATAAACTTTTGCTTCTGGTACCATTTGGTTCCCTTTATTTCCCGCCTGGTCAGGGACTGAAAGCTGAGGAGGAGGCATGTGACTGTAAGGTTCCTCGTCAATTTTCAATACCCAACCGGCAGGCAAACGAATGAATAGTCGAAAGTGAACCGGCTAAAAAAAACGAGTAGATGGCTGACTTCCACCATCTACTCGTCCGGGAAGCGGGATCTAGCGCTTGCGGATGTTCAGGCGCTCAGTCAGGGCGACGTAGCGTCCGTAATCCTTGCGGCGCAGGTAAGCCAACAGGCGGCGGCGCTGCCCAACCAGTCTCAACAGCCCGCGGCGCGATGATTCATCGTGGTTGTTCTTGCGCAGGTGGTCGGTGAGCTGGGTAATGCGCTTCGTCATAATGGCGATCTGCACTTCCGGCGAGCCGGTGTCACTTTCGTGACGGTGGTAATCGGTGATTACCTGTTCTTTGATTTCCTTGTTAAGGGACATGACGTCTGCTTTCTCCTTGATTTGATTTTTGAGCAGGTCTCCTCTCCCGCAGCATCACCGCAAGAAAGGTCCAGTCAGCAACAGCAAATTATACCAGCATCTTTCCAGGATTGGAAGATGCTGATTCGCTTTGACAAAGGGTTGGCGATCAACCGGCAGTTTTCACCGGCGTTGTGAGCAATGCATCCTTCAAGCGGGTTTGGGTTTCAGCCGGAAAAGCAGGCAGGCAGCGGCGGACCAGGCGGCGCAGGTTGGCGTCGTTGGTTGTAGCGGTTATTTGCCGCAGGAAATAACCGGTTTCGACCGGAGAGCGCCGCGCCAGGGCATTCAAAGTTTTTTGCAGTTCGGCGGCAAGGGATTCTGCGTCCTGTTGCAAGGAAGGGGTGACCAGGTTGAAAATGGCCGGCAGGTTCTCAAAGGCGCGGTCCTGGATGAATGGCAGAAGGGCGTTCAGCCCGTTGCGGCGCAAGTTTGGATCGCTGGAACCGGTCCAATCGCGCAAGACATCCAACCAGCGGTTGGGCGCTTCGCGCCGGATGCGCTGGCTGCCGCGTTCGAGCAGGAAAATGACCAGGCTGTAATCGCCGCTGTTGGCGGCCCAGCTTTCCAGGCGGGCAAGCACGGGTTGTAAGGGTTCCAGCGCTGTTTGCCCGAGCAGAATGCAGGCAAACTGGCGCGGCTCCAGGAATCCTTCGGCCCACAGATGATCCGCAATTTCCAGGCTGTTTTGCGGTTGCGAGACCGCCAGCGGCGCCAGGCTCAGTTCCAGCGTTTTCATCACCAGCGCCGGCAGGTGGTAAGCCGGCAATAGTGAATTCGGTTTGACGCTCTGTCCGGCTCGGTAGGTCAGGTCGCTATACTGCTCAAACAGGGCGCGCAACCCATGCGTAAATTCCGCCGGCTGGCCAAACAGGCCAATCAGGTTGTCGATCTGTTTCTTGAGGTGGGTGAGTTGAACGGCGGGCATAAGGTCGCAATCAGAGGTCCTGAAAGTATCAGAACCTTTCCGGCTGACTAATAAGCGCGGGCGAAATAGACGCGTTCCCTGGCCGGCTGGCCGCAGTAGATGCAGCGTCCCTGGCCTTCCGGCTGGTGGAAGGGGATGCAGCGCGTGGTGGCTTTGGTTTCTTCCTTGATTTTGGCTTCGCAATCGCGGCTGCCGCACCACCATGAGAAAGCCCAACCTTCCTGAACCACTTCCTTCAAGGCATCGTAGTCCTTCGGGTCGTGGATGTGGGCATCGCGGAAGGCTTCGGCTTTGTCGTACAGGGCGGCGTGAATCTCGGTCAACAGCTCAGCCACCTGGGCGGAAAGCTGCTCCATAGTGAGCGTGGACTTGCCTTCCCGGCCGGGGATATCGCGCCGCGCCGCGGTGACGACGCCCTTGTCGATGTCCTTGGGGCCGATTTCCAGGCGCAGCGGAACGCCGCGCAGTTCCCAATCGTTGAACTTGAAACCGGGCGTGACCTCGGTGCGGTCGTCCACCTTAATGCGGAAGTGCGTTTGCAGCTCACCGGCCACCTGTTCGACCACCGGCATCACTTTCGAGCGGTCGGCGTCGCTGCGCGCGATGGGCACGATCACCACCTGGATGGGGGCCAGCTTGGGCGGCAGCACCAGTCCCTGGTCGTCGCCGTGCGTCATGATGATGGCGCCGACAAAACGGGTGGAAAGCCCCCAGGAGGTTGTCCAGGCGTATTGCAGCAGGTTGCTTTGATCCAGGAATTTGATGTCGAAGGCTTTGGCAAAGTTCTGGCCCAGGAAGTGCGACGTGGCGGACTGTAAAGCTTTGGCGTCGCCCATCATGGCTTCCATGCTGATCGATTCGATCGCGCCGGCGAATTTTTCGGTTTCGCTCTTGCGGCCCGGGATGACCGGGATGGCGGCATCTTCGATGGCGAAATTGCAGTACTGATCCATCATCCGGCGGGTTTCCTCGCGCGCCTCGGCTTCGGTGGCGTGTGCGGTGTGGCCCTCCTGCCAGTAAAATTCCAGCGTGCGCAGGAAGAGACGTGTGCGCATTTCCCAACGCACCACGTTAGCCCACTGGTTGATCAGGACCGGCAGGTCGCGGTATGATTTGATCCACTGCGAATACATATAGCCGATAATCGTTTCCGAAGTGGGACGCACCACCAGCGGTTCTTCCAGTTTTTGCCCGCCGCCGTGGGTCACCACGGCCAGTTCCGGCGAAAAGCCTTCCACGTGTTCCTTTTCTTTTTCGAGGAACGACATGGGAATGAACATGGGAAAGGCCGCATTGACGTGCCCGGTGGCTTTGAAGCGCCGGTCGAGCGATTGTTGGATGTTTTCCCAGAGCGACCACCCGTAGGGCCGGATGACCATGCAACCGCGAACCGGGGAATAATCGGCCATCTCGGCCCGCAGGACGACCTGGTTATACCATTCGGAGAAATTTTCAGCCTGTGTTGTAAGTTTTTCGTCTGCCATTGCAAATCCTGATCACGGAGGATAGGTGAAGTTTTACGTCGGAACCAGCGGATCCATGCCGCAGAATCATCAATTCGGGTAGGGCTTTATTCCGGCCGGCCGACCGGCGGTGACGCCAGATCGACGGCCTGCTCGATGCTGGATGCGAACTGCACCCATTTTTGATCGTGCGCGGCGACATACTCGCCCTGGCCTTCGAAAAAGGATTGCACGACCTGCCGCCAGCCATCTCCTGCCAGGATTAAAGGGCGGGGCGTGATGGAACCGATCAATATTCGATTCCAGGTGGTCATGATCTCGGCCAGCGTGCCCACGCCGCCCGGAAGCGCGATGGCCGCGTCGCAAGCCTCGATGAGCGCGTTCAGGCGCTGAACCAGGTCGGGGAAACGCTGTTCCTCTTTGACCCAGGCATTGGGCTTGCCGGGCCGGAAGCGCTCAATTTCATCGCAGGTGACGCCGATGACGTGGGCGCCGGCCTCGGCGGCTCCGCGCGACACCGCCTCCATCACGCCGATGTAACCGCCGGTGATAACCGTGCAGCCGCGTTCGCCCAAAAGCCGCCCCAACCTGACGGCTTCATCATAATCTTTTTCACCCGGTCGGGTGTGCGTTCCGCCAAAAACCGATACGCGCATTGGCTGCCTTTTTACCTTAGGATGGTTTATTTTACCTCATTTGAATCCCAAATTCGGCCGTAGTTTTGGCTCAGCTTGTCCAGGACCGCCTTTTCAAGGTCAATCCCGGTGATTTGGGCCAACTGCAGCAGGTAAAGGGTCACGTCCGCCAGTTCGCCGGCCAGCTCTTCCACACCGTCGGTCTCATCTTTCCATTGGAAGTGTTCCAGCACCTCATTGGCTTCCAGGCTCAGCGATATAGCGATGTTGCGCGGAGTTTGCGGCCTTTTGCTATCGGCTTG
>CALMIB010000129.1 GCA_937863945.1 uncultured Longilinea sp. | reverse complement strand
GGCAGACAGGGCTCACAAACAAAGAATCGGCCAATGGGGCGAGCAGGTAGCGCTGGATTTCCTGATTGGCAAAGGCTTGCGGCTGGTTGCGCGCAATGTGCGCACGCCCTACGGGGAGCTGGACCTGGTGATGACGGACGCGGAAGGATTGGTGGTTGTCGAGGTCAAAGCGCGAACGAGTTCAACCTTCGGCCTGCCCGAGGAAGCGATCACCGCCCGCAAACGTGAGCATCTGATCCAATCCCTGGAAGCCTACCTGGCATCCCAGGCTGGCCTGCCAGATTCCTGGCGGATCGACGTCATCGCAATCCGCGGGAAACCGACCGGTCCTGATCCTGAAATTGTGTGGTTTCAAAATGCAGTGGTGTAATCTCCCCGATCCGCTGGTGGTCATCGTAGGCCCGACGGCGGTTGGCAAGACCGACGCGGCCCTGCGGCTGGCGGAAGCGCTGAATGCCGAGATTGTCTCAGCGGATTCGCGCCTTTTCTATCGAGGTATGGATATCGGCACAGCCAAGCCGTCGCTGGCTGAACGGCAGCGCGTGCCGCATCACCTGATCGATGTGTGCAATCCGGATGAAACCTGGAGCCTGCCGGTTTTCCAGCAAGCCGCGAAGGAGGCCATCGATGGCATTTACAGCCGGGGACGGTTGCCGCTTTTGGTCGGCGGGACAGGCCAGTACGTCCGCGCGGTGATCGAAGGTTGGGAGTCCCCCGCCCAGGAAGCGGATGTCCGAATGCGCCGGGTGCTTGAGCGTTGGGCAGCCGAAATCGGCCCGGTTGAGCTGCACCGCCGGCTGGCCGTCCTCGACCCTGTAGCGGCCGGAAGAATCCTGCCAGGGAATATCCGCCGTACGATCCGCGCGCTGGAAGTCATCTTCAGCACGGGCAAGCGGTTTAACGACCAGCGTACCAAACGCGGGTCTGCGTATTCGTTGTTAATCGTCGGGTTGCGCAGGCCGCGCAGCGAGGTGTATGCACGCGTGGACGCGCGCATTGACCAAATGGTGGCAAACGGGCTGCTCGCGGAGGTTCGCGGCTTGCTGGTGCGCGGGTATTCGGCACAATTGCCATCCATGAGCGCAATCGGCTACCGGGAAATGGTCGCCGTTTTGGAGGAAAGAATGACGCTTGCCGATGCCGTTGTTTCCATGAAAAGCCTCACTCATCAGTACGTCCGCCGACAGGCCAACTGGTTCAAGGAAAGCGATCCGTCTATTCACTGGTTTGATGCGGGCACGGATTGCCTGGATGCGATGGTTAGGCTGATCCATTCCTGCGCGGATTGGATTCCCAGGGAATCGGGTACAGCAGCATAATAAAAAGAGGGCGAAATCGCCCTCTTTATTGTTGGTGCAGATTGCTTTTGATCGGCTTAGTGGTTGCCGTTGACGCCGTTTAGCATCGGAATGCCGGTGCGTTTGGGCTCGGGGGGCGGGAAGATCTTCTCGAATTCATCGCGCGACAGCGTTTCGACTTCCAGCAGCCGCCCGGCGATGGCATCCAGCTCAGCGCGGTATTGCTTCAGGATGCCGAGCGCTTTTTGATACGAATCTGCCACCAATTGTTGCACTTCCTGGTCGATTTGTTCGGCGACGGATTCGGAATAATCGCGCTGTTCTGAGATTTCGCGCCCGAGGAAGATCAACTCTTCCTTTTGGCCGTAAACCATCGGTCCCAACTTCTCGCTCATACCCAGCCGGGTGACCATAGTGCGGGCCAACTTGGTGACGCGCTCGATGTCGTTGGAAGCGCCGGAGGTGATGTCGTCGAACACGATGGCTTCAGCGGCGCGCCCGCCCATCAGGCCGACCATTTCTGCGATCAGCTTCTTTTTGGGCATCAATATGCGGTCTTCGGTCGGCAGGGCGAGCGTATAACCGCCTGCCATGCCGCGGGGAATGATGGTTACCTTTTGGACCGGATCCGATTCAGGAATGGCGTTCATTACCACGGCGTGTCCGGCTTCGTGATAGGCAATGATGCGCTTTTCATCTTTATTGATCAGGCGGCTCTTGCGTTCAGGACCGGCAATTACGCGTTCGATGGCTTCCTCAAACTCGCTTTGCGATATGGTCTTCTTGTTGCGCCGGGCTGCCAGGATGGCGGCTTCATTGACCAGGTTTTCCAGGTCGGCGCCCACAAAGCCGGGGGTCGATCGCGCGAGCACTTCCAGGTTGACTTCCGGAGCCAGCGGTTTGCCCTTAACGTGTACTTTGAGGATGGCTTCACGGCCACGCACATCGGGGCGGTCGAGGGTGACGCGGCGGTCAAAGCGGCCGGGGCGAAGCAGAGCCGGGTCAAGGATATCCGGGCGGTTGGTGGCGGCCATGATGATGATATTGGTGTCGGTGTCGAACCCATCCATCTCCACCAACATCTGGTTCAGGGTCTGTTCGCGCTCGTCATGGCTGCCGCCAAGACCGGCGCCGCGCTGGCGGCCGACCGCATCAATTTCATCCACGAAGACGATGCAGGGTGAGTGCCGTTTGGCTTGATCGAACAGGTCGCGCACGCGGCTGGCGCCGACGCCGACGAACATTTCCACGAATTCAGAACCTGAAATCGAGAAGAAGGGCACGCCGGCTTCGCCAGAAACTGCCTTTGCCATCAGGGTCTTGCCCGTTCCGGGTGGGCCTACCAGGAGCACGCCCTTGGGAATGCGGGCGCCCAGGCTGATGAATTTTTGCGGCTCGCGTAAAAATTCCACCACTTCCTTGAGCTCTTCCTTGGCTTCCTCCACGCCGGCTACGTCCACGAAGGTGACCGTCGGGTGGTCGCCGGTGAACATGCGCGCCCGGGACTTTCCAAAAGACATGGCCGCGTTGTTGCTGCCTTGCGCCTGCCGGAAGATGAAAAAGAATGCGCCACCCAGCAGGATGAACGGCAGGATGTACCCCAGGGCTGTCAACAGACCCACCCAACTGCTCGGCGGCCGGATGATAAGCTGGATTTTGTCGTACGCAAGCTGTTCCTGCGATACACCCAGGTTCAAGAGTTGTTCAACCAGGGTCGCATTTTGCTCCATGGTTGCTTCGCCGATCGTACCATCCCGATATGTGATGGTCAGGCTGTTTTCACTCTCTTCAATTTTGGAGACCAGGCCGGATTTAATATCCCCTGCAACTTGATTGAGCGTGAGGGGTTCGGCCGAGTTTCGTTGACCAACGCTATAGACCACCAGAACGATGATGGCGATAAACAGCAGGAGGTAAACAACGTAAGATTGATTTCGCGAGTTCACAAATACCTCCAAAGGTACCCTACAGCCCTGGTTGGGCTGCGTTAGTGCGATATTTCTATCAGGATTATACCAATCTTGAGATTCATAAACCAGTTTTTGTGATGGTTTTTATAAATATTAATGAAACTCTTATGCGGTTTTGTCGAAACCATTCGGGAGGGGTTCACCAATTATTGTTTCTGCAGGGTGCGAATGATCTCTCCGGTTTGGCGGATGTGGTCTTGGTCATGGGTGATCGTAAATGAGATCAGTTCAGCCAGGGTGGTGGGACCAAAGATCGCATGCCTGGCAGGGCGGGACCAATCGGCGCGCTCCAGTTTTTGCAGGGCTAGCAGCAACCGCGTGCGGGCATGGAGAAAGCCATTCAAGGCATCGCCGGGTTCTTCCAACGCATACTGCCGTTCATTTGCCCAACCATCCGTGGCCTCGGCGGTGATAAATGGCGCATCTTCGGCCAGAATCCGTTCAATGCGGGGCAGGGTGACTTCACGGTCGACATCCCGCAGATGGCAAAATATCTCGCCCATCGACCACTCGTTTACCTGAGGACGCAGGCGCCAATCGTCATGTTCAAGTATTGACGCGATCGAATCGAGCGCTGCCGGCGTGCTGGATAAGACCGCCAGCATGGCTTCGGGCGTGGCTGAAAGCGGGGTTTGCCGCCCCTCGACTGTGCGGATCCAGTTTTTCAGGTCATCGAAGGATCCCGAATTCAAGCTGTGGGGAGAGGCAGAGGTCTGGAGTAGGAATGCGGGCAGACCCAGCACATTGGCCGGCTGGATATCTTCCGTTATGCTATTCCCGACCATGGCTACCGGTTGGTCAGGCCATTCCAACTGGGCAATCATTTCCGCAAGAAAGGCCGGGTTAGGTTTGGCGAAGTGAAAAGTCTCGTAAGACGAGACAATCTTAAAAGGGTATTGAGTCATCGGTAGCCCGGCCCAGGCCAGTCGCTGCTCGATAGCCGTGCGCGGAAAGAGCGGATTGGTGGCAACGGCCAGGGTGTACCCCTGTGCGAATGCCCATTCGACAAATTCCACCGCTTCGGGCCGAACCTGTGTAACTGACCGGAGAGAGGGATACGCCTGTGCGTAGAATTTTTCGATTTGAGCAAGAAGTTGGTTTTTCGTTTGCCCAATGCCGGGGTAAAACACTTCATCGAAGGCATCAACAAGTCGCTGCGCAGGCAACTGTTTTTGAATCATGGCTTTTGTGCCAGCCAGGAGCGATTGCAGCATACGCTCCGGCGGCACTTGATCTGCCAGATGCTTGCTTAAGCTCGACAGGTAGGCCGGCAAAAACCGGTCCATGTCGTTGTCCAACAGAGTATCATCCATG
Organism: uncultured Longilinea sp.; assembly: GCA_937863945.1. Lineage (GTDB taxonomy): Bacteria > Chloroflexota > Anaerolineae > Anaerolineales > Anaerolineaceae > Longilinea. The sequence continues at coordinate 274 of CALMIB010000129.1, read as the reverse complement.
TCGAGCAGCAGGATCAGACTCATTTCTTCTCATCCTTGATGAAGGAGGGCAAAGGATGACATAAACCGCAACCGATTTCAGGCCTGTCAACTTTTTGTTTGGAGCGGGTGCAATAAGCGCTAACGTTGACTCGCCGGAAACGGCCAAAAATACCGCCGCTCACCCTGGCTTCCAGCACCAGCGTTGGACATGCGTTTGCGCGCAGAATCCCGGGTACCGGGCAAGTTTTGCACAGATCGCTTTTCCATTGGTTCGGGGGCGGGGTGTTTCCAAT
>CALMIB010000128.1 GCA_937863945.1 uncultured Longilinea sp. | reverse complement strand
GGATATGATAAATCACCGGATCCTGCACAGCATTCATGGCAGCACCTCATAGATTACCGTCTGTCCGTCGCGGTAAACCTCTTGCCCCAGATCGCCGTTCCATTCGTCGAAACGCAGCAAACCCGGCCCGCCATATTTCGCCCGTTCCAACTGGCCAACGATGATGTAGCGAACGTCGTATTTCTGCAGGAATTGTTCAGCCTGTTCACGCGAGTAGTTCGTGTAGAACTCCGTGATCTCATTGACGCGGTTCGAAACCCACTCACCGGGCAGAATGGCGCGCTGTTGGCGCTGGTGCCAGTCCCACCCAACCACCCCGGGCAACCCCGTGTAAATGGTGAAACGGTTAAACCAGCGGTACAGATCAAAGCTGTTGGCCTCGACGATCACCGGGGAACCCTGCACGTTGCGCTGCATCCATTGAATTGCGCGGTAGTCTTCGCTCAAATCCATGTCGACGCCGGATTCGCTGTAAGTTGAAGTTTCCATGTAGGCCATGCCGTCCAGCGTATGCGGCGCAAATCCGCTCATGCGGTCGTTGATTTTATCGGCGCCGGCCAGCACGGGGTATAAAGCGGCGCCGAACACCAGCAGAACCAGGGCAATTTGCCAGGCCGTGCGTCTGCCCTGCGGCCAAAAAGCCGCCCCGGGCAACAGCCAGAATAGCGCGGCCGCAGCGCTCACCGACAGCATCGTCCAGGCCTGCAGGTAGAACTTGAACACCGTGTTCATGCGCTCCACGTCGCCCCGCAGCACAATCACCTCAACCGCCAGGGTCAGCATCAAGGCCGCCGTCACAAGCACCAGCACGAAGCGTTTCACATCCGGTTGTTTGGGCCGGAAGACCAAAATGCCGGCCCAAAGCGCCAGCGGCAGCGTGAGCCAGGCAATCTGCACTTTTTGGAATAACAGGTAAACCACAACGATCAGAACCAGCGCGAGTCCCACCAGGATGGATGACAGGTACGGGCGCAGTTTGTTTAAGGATGAGAGCGGCGTACTGGCCAGCCAATCGCGCGTTTCCCGGATCAGCCAGCCGATGATGATGAACAGGAACAGTCCCCAGTGCGTGATGTAGGACCAGAATGGCGAGCGGTCGCCCTTCCAGAGATCCACGGCGTTATACCCCTGCCCGTACCACTCGCCAAACGGCTGGTACAACAGGATTGTCAGTCCGGCCAGCAGCACCGCCGATCCCACCGCCAGAAGGCCGCGGCGCGCATCAGAGGACCATCCAGACAAAACCTGGCCGGGCAGCCTGCCGTACCGGAAGGCCGTGTACACGACGGCCAGCAGCGCCAAGCCCAGGTAAGCGGGCAGATCCCAGGTGTTCGTGGGGCGCAGTGCGCCAATAATCACTCCGCCCAGAAGAAAGCTGATCGCGAAACTCACCCACGCGGGAATGTTTTCCACCTGGCGCCATTGCCAGCGTCCCATCAGGATCGAAAGGCTCCACAGCAGCGCCAGCAGCGTGATCGGCAGCGCTAACATGTGCGCATGCAGGTCGGCGTACAGGAAGGTAAAAAATGGGAACTCGGTGATCACCCAACCCGGATAAACGCGGCTGGGGATCCAATACCAATCACCCTGGTAGAAGGAGAATTTTTGGCCGGCAAATATCTTTCCAATTCCCTGCACAGCCCAGCCAATGCGGATGAAGAGATTGGCAGCATCATCCAGAGCCGCCGGATTGGCCAGTTTTTGCAAACCATGCCAGATCATGCGGACGGTACCCAGGTTGCCCAACACCGCCATGCCCAGCGCCGCCGAGATCCCGCCCAGCAGCGGCGTGGTGAAGCGGTTCAACCAGGTTCTCACCGGGGCCGGATCCTCGCCGCCATTGCGCCAGGAGAGCAGGTTCCACACCAGCGAGAACGCGCCCAGCGCGGTGAAGCTGAACAGGCTGGGCAGCACCAGGTTGTAGGCCACCGAAGGGATGATACCCAACCATTTGACCAGCATGCCCACCACGACAAAGCCGTAGTAATAGTAGTTGATGTAACCGCCCGCGTACCACGGATCATACGGCGGGAAGGTGCTGGATTTCAGGACCGCGTTAAAGTACGAAAAATCCATGGGCTTTTCGCCGCCCTTGGAAGGATGCCACAGGTCCGGATTGCCCAGCCGGATCAGCAGGAAAACGGTAAAGAAGGCCAGCGCGAAAAGCTCGACGGTGAGAAAATATTTCCTGCGGGTTTGCCATTCTGCCTTCAGCGATTCGCGCTGCCAGTACGCCAGCCCGGCGTTGGCGGCTGCCAACAGCAGCAGCACAATGCTGAGCAACAGCCGCGATACGGTGATTCCCGCCGAGCCAGCCCACCAGGCCAGCAGCGCCAACAGCAGCATACCGGTAAGTTTGCTGACCGGGTAGCCGCGGTCCGGCCGCCCGCCCAGCGCCAGCCGCACAGTCGGATAGACCAGCCACCCCAACAGCGTGACGGCCAGGTACCAGACCACCATGGAAACAAACGGCGAGCTGTTCACCAGCGAATCCGGGTTGAACAGTTCCACCCAGGTGCCGCCGCTTTGCTGCTGCGCCAGCCGGTCAGCCGGCAATTCCAGCGTGCCCGGCGTTTTGCCGGCCTGCTGGGGGGTCAGGTGGATCACCCGGGTCAGATCGACGCTCCCCAGGATGGCGCGCACAGCCGCCGGGTCGTAATTGCTGGACTTGCGGAAGATCAGCACCTTCGGATGGTCGTAAACCGTGAAGGCCTCTTCGGCAAACTGGGTGTTAATTTTGAGAGGGCCGAGGTTGGGATCGGATTGAAAGACTTCGATCAATTCAAAGCCCAGGTCCCCGGCATACATGCCAGGCTGGGCCACACGGTAGCAGTACAGCAAGTCCTGATCTTCCGGGCAGCCCAGCAAGCTGCGGTAATACTGCGTGGTCAACGGGTAGCGCTCGGGAACCCGCGTGGTGGTGCCCCACTGGCGATTCGAGGTGATATAGATGTAATCCGCCTGGTCCAGATTGGTCAGGAAGCGCTCCAGCTTATCGGCATTGTCGTCCCAGTACATCTCAAAATTCAGGTCGCTGCGGTAAATTCCGCTGTCGCTGCCAAAGGGATCGTAACCATCCTTGCGCAGGGGCAAAGCGTCATCCCAGGTGGTTTCCATGGCCGGCTTGCTGCCGTAGATGCCCAATTTTCCGCTGCCGCTGACCAACGACAGGCGCAAGGCATAGGTCACGCCCTGGGTCAACTCGACCGGCGACTCAAATTGGAAGGTGACTGCGCCACCACGCCGGTCATCCACTGCCAGAAAGGCGCCCTGGACTTGCGTCGTTGCCAGGGGGGTTGCCTCATTCCCGGGAGCGCTGATTTCCAACTGCAGGGTCTTGAGCTCGTCTGTGCCGCTCCAATCCAGCACATGCGGCATCGTCACCCGCACCAGTCGACCCGATTCGGCTGCCGTGAACAGGTTGGTGAAAGAGGTGGTGCCGTCAATCAGGAAAACCGGATCGACCAATGAATGGACCTGCGTGCCGGTCGCATTGACTACGCGCAGGCTCATGGCACCGTTCAGGCGAATGGTCTGATTTGCATCCGGCGTGGAAAACGTCAGGATGTATTGCCTGCCAACTTCCAACGGGATCGATTGCGTAAAGGCGGCTTGATAATCCGCCTCATTGCTAAAATCGCCCGTCAGGGTGGCCGTTGCGGCCAGCCCGGAGGGATCATCGGCCTTCACGATCGTAATGTTCAACGTCCGCGCTGGCGGAACCGCGGAATCGCCGGCAGAAACCGGGCTGCTGACAGCCTTCAGTGCAATCTCGCCCAGCAGCCCATCCTGCTCGGCGGTGAATTTCAATGAGACCGGAGCTTCGCCGCTGACGTTGATCCCCCACCGGTACGCCACCGGCTGGTTCATGCTGCCTGCTGCCGTTTCCAACGACAGGTTAATCGGACCCGGCACGTTGGCATAAATCCATTCGCTGGCTGCCACGCGCGTCACCGGGCGGGTATAAATTCGCGTGAAGGCAAACGCCCACGCGAACGTCGTTGCCAGGACAGCGCCGGCCAGCACCCCGGCGAGTACCCGGGTCGCCCGGCCGCGCCGTTCCCTGCCCACCTGATCCAGCATCGCGCCGCCGTGCTCCCACAACGTCACCAATCCCCAGGCGGCAATCACCGCCAGCGACGGATAGATGGGCAACTGGTAGCGCATGGTCGGGTTGCCTTGCAGCGACTGCCAGATGAAGTAGCCGCCCGTCCAACTCCACAACAGCAGCAATCGCTTCCATTCACCCTTGAGAATGCGCCAGCCCATGGCCAGGAAGGAAAGCCAGGCCGTGACGCCCAGCGGAATGCCCAACCCCCACAGCACCATGTTTTGCAGCGAAAAAGTATCTGACCGCCGCGCCCATTGCA
>CALMIB010000127.1 GCA_937863945.1 uncultured Longilinea sp. | reverse complement strand
CTCCTAGCGGTCCTTTTTCCGCAGGCTGCCCAGTTTGTACGCCAGCCAACCGCGCAATTCGCCCCAGGCCTTGCCGGGGTGAAAAATGGAATAGAAAACCTGACCCAGCAGCCGTGAGTGCAGCTTCACCAGCGGGAAGATTTCCACTTCACGCCAGAATTTTCTGCCCCCGCGCCGGACCGGCTGCGCCCGCCCGGCCACCAGGCGGTAATCCGCATCGTTCAGGTCGAAGATCGTCCGGCGCCCGCCCGCCAGGCGCACGTTGACATCCGTCTCCGGCAGCCGGTAATGCGGCTGCCCGCCGGGCAGGTGGCTGTAATCGTGGTTCTGGTGCGCGATGGTGATCTCGGCAGTGCAATCCACCACCAGCCAGCCCTGGCGCCGCGCCCAGTAGATCATCCAGTTGTCCCAGCCGGCGCGCCCGATGGCAAAGGCTGGCATGCGCTCGAAGCACCCGCGCGGGTAAATAAAGTAATCCGAACCGGCGGGCGGGTGCAGCGAGCCGTGTTCTTTGATCCGCCGCTGCAGCATCACCGGCCAATCGTCGCCAAATTCCAGCGCTTCGGTCACTTCCAGGTCCCAGCGCTGCCCCACGCCCAGGAAAGGTTTGCCGCCGGCCTGCAGCGCGCGCGCGCCGGAGACGAAATCCGGCAGCATCAAAATATCGGCATTGACGTAAGCCAGCAGCGGCGAGTCGCTGTTGCGGCGCGCCAGCTCGAACAGCGCGCTGACCAGCGGCGTGCCCTGCGCGTTGCGCGGCACCTCGCGGATCAGGCGCACGCCCAGTTCCTGCGCCGTCTCGGGCAGGCCTTCTTCGTCGCCCAGCAGCAGCACGTCCACTTCCGCGCCCAGCGCCAGCCAGGAACGGATTGCGTTGCGCTGGATGGTGGCGATGTGGGGGTGGGTGAAGGGTTTGGGCGCCGAGAAAATGGTGATGCGCGCGGTCATTCCGCCTCGTCCGCCGGCAGCGTCGGGAAGGGCAGCCAGGCCTGACCGGGCATCAGGCGCTCCAGCAGGCGCCGCCGGGCCATGCCCAGCCTGCGCTTGAGGCGCACGCGGCCTTCAGGGCGCACGGTTTTGTCAGTCGAGGCGCCGGTTGGCCGCGCCAGCACAGTGATATACAGGTCCAACACGTTCGAGCGCGGCTGTCCGTGCACGCGCAGCGCGTCGATGCGGTACCCCGCCAGGCGCAGCGTTTCGGACAGCGTGTGCTGGCTGAAGGCGTGCAGGTGGGCAATTTCGTAGGAATTATGCACGTACAGGTTGGGCACTTCCAGCAAAAATACGCCGTCCGCGGTCAGCCAGCGTTCGCGCAGCCCGGCCAGCGAGCCCACCGGGTCGGGCAGGTGTTCCAACACGTGGATCAGGCTGATCAGGTCAAAGCGCTCGCTGCCGCTGGCTTCCAGCGCGTCGAGCGAGGGCAGCATGGGCAACCCGCGCCTCTCGGCAAAGGCGCGGTGTGAATTGGATAGCTCCACGCCCAGCACCTGCGCGCCGAATTCGCGTTGGGTGCGGTGAATCAATGCGCCGGTGGACGCGCCAACATCCATGTGCCGCCGCACCCTGCCAACGCCCTGCGCCTTGAGCCAGCCCACCAGCAGGCTGGCGCGCGTTTCCTCGATGGCGCGGTTCTTCTCGCTCACCTGGTCTTCGCCTTCCACCAGCTTGCGGTAATCGTTGGCGTAAAACTGGTTGAGCTGGTCCTTCTTCCAGTCACTGCCCTGGAAGACCATCCCACAGCGGTTGCACAGGCGGTATTCCAGCCGCTGACCGGCGTCCTGCGCGGTCTCGAATAACTGGCTCTGGTCGTTGTGACATAAGGGACAGGTTTGTGTCATCGCCTCACCCGTGTTTGTTGTAAAATTTCTGGCCGACGCCGGCATTCAGGCGTGCCAGTTCCGGCTCGTGCTGGAACAGTTCCAGCACGTCCAGCCAGCCAAAATCCACGCGCCCGGCCATGCGCTCGAAGATGGCGCGCAGCAGTTCCAGATCCTGCGGCGTATCCACCGTCCAGCGCAGATCGCCGTAATCGGGATCGTGATCGACGCGCAGCACCTTGAAGCGTCCTGGCTGCTCGTACAGATATGGCATGAC
>CALMIB010000126.1 GCA_937863945.1 uncultured Longilinea sp. | reverse complement strand
CCCAGCGGCCCGCCCGGTGAAACATGCGTCACCAGGCAATCCGTCTCGTCCACCGTGAAACGCACTTCACCTGCCAACCAGGTCAGGCCGTACGCATGCCACTGGGTGACGTCCACGTGAATGCGCGCCGAATCCTCGCGAATCACCCGGCGGGCGGCCCGACGCGCCAAACGCGCAAAGGCCCGCCAGGCCAGCAGCGGCGCGCCCAGCCCGGCCGGCGCCAGCAGCATGCCCGGGATGCGCGGCGATGCAAAGGTTTGCGCCAGGAAGCCGTGCCCGGGCGCGCCGTCGCGCAGCGTCAAGTGGTTGGGCGGCAAAGCGTAAAAGAACCAGGCCGCGTTCGGCAGCGCCGGCAGCCGCCGCGCCGCCCCACCCAGCAGGTTCAGCGCAAATGGATCGTTCCACAGCCCAAAGCCCCAGGTGCCCGCGGCTGTGGGATCACTGATTCTTGCCTGCAATCGCAACCTGACCGGCGCGTTCCAATGAACGGCGGAGCGCGGCAGCGGGATGTAATCGTCCACCTGCGCCCAGCGGTAGGTGCGCTCCGGTCCGGCGCGCAGGGTCAACCTCCAGCCGGTTTCACCCTGTAACGATACTTCTCCGCCCGCCCGGGTGCTTGCCTGCAACTTTGGGATCATTCAACCAGTGTAGCAGAATTCTCGGTTCTTGACATCCGCCCGCCGCAGCGTATAATGCAGGTACATTGTCCTGCCCGGGGCCATGCAACCGGCAAGCCTTTCAGAGAGCCAGCGGATGGTGCGAGCTGGCAGGTGGCACGGTGAAATCCACCCCGGCGCTTCCATCCGAAGCGGACAGCCCTCGCAGGGCCACACGGCGTAAGAGGGCCGGCGAAAACCGTTATCCCCGTAAAGAGGCTGCCGCGCGTCCACTTCCTCGCGCGGCGGCAAAAGCAGGTGGCACCACGGGCGTCCCCCCTCGTCCTGCACAGGATTGGGGGGGCGTATTTTATGTGCTCACCGAAAGGAAGGACTGCCATGTTGGATATCAATTTGATCCGCGAAACCCCTGAAATCGTCCGCGAAGCGCTGAAACTGCGCAACATGGACACGGCCGTCGTCGACGAAGTGCAGGCGTTGGATGCCCGCCGCCGCGCGCTGTTGATCGAAGCTGAAGCGTTGAAGAACGAGCGCAACACCGTCTCGCGCGAGATCGGCAAAAGCAAGGATGCCGCCGAACGCCAGGCCAAAATCGAAGCCATGCGCGTGGTCGGCGATCGCATCGCCGCGCTGGATGAGCAGGTGCGCGAGGTGGAAGAAGGGCTGGGCAAACTGGTCGCCGTCATTCCCAACCTGCCCGACCCCAGCACGCCGGTTGGTAAGGATGAACACGAAAATGTGGTCGTGCGCACGATGGGCGAGCCGAAGACATTCAACTTCACCCCCCTGCCGCACTGGGACCTGGGTCCAAAGCTGGGCATCATCGACTTCGAACAGGGCGTCAAGATCACCGGCTCGCGCTTCTACGTGCTCAACGGCGCCGGCGCCCGGCTGCAGCGCGCGCTCATCGCCTGGATGCTCGACCTGCACATTCGGCAGGGTTACACCGAAAAATACACCCCATTCATGGTCAAGGCCGATACGCTCTACGCCTCGGGCCAGCTTCCCAAGTTCATCGACAACCTGTACCACGACATCGAGGAAGATTATTGGATGGTGCCGACCGCCGAAGTGCCGCTGACCGGTATTCACATCGGCGATGTGATGGACGAAGCCGCGCTGCCCATCCGTTACACCGCCTACACGCCCTGCTTCCGCCGCGAAAAAATGAGCGCCGGGCGCGACGTGCGCGGCATCAAGCGCGGGCACCAGTTCGACAAGGTGGAGATGTACATCTACTGCCGACCGGAAGAATCAGACAACGAACTGCAAAAAATGCTGGCCGACGCCGAACAGACCTGTGCCGGGCTGGGCCTCACCTACCGCATCGTGCGCCTGTGCACCGGCGACCTGGGCTTCAACGCGCGCATCACCTACGACCTGGAAGTGTGGGCGCCGGGCTGCGGCGAGTGGTTGGAAGTGTCGTCGGTTTCGAACGTCGGCGATTTCCAGGCGCGCCGCGCCAACATCAAATACCGCCCGGCTGAAGGCGGCAAGGTCCGCCTGGTGCACACGCTCAACGGATCGGGGTTGGGCCTGCCGCGCACGTTGATCGCCGTGCTGGAAAACTACCAGCAGCCCGACGGATCGATCGTGGTGCCCGACGTGCTGCGCCCCTGGATGGGCGGCCTGGAAGTAATTCCCGCGAAATAAACGGACCCAATGGAAACCATAGCCCCCATTGCATTAAAAATCGTCGTCCTGGTCGTGATGGTCTTTGGCATGTTCAGCCTGGTGATCCCCTTCGTGCCGGGTTTGACCATCGTATGGGTGGCCGCGCTGGTGTACGGTTTGCTCGAAGGTTTCAACCTGACCGGCGGCATCCTGTTTGGCGTCATCACGGCGCTGATGCTGTTTGGCAGCGTGGTGGATAACCTGCTGATGGGCGCCGGGGCCAAACAATCCGGCGCCAGTTGGCTCGCCATCGGCATCGCTCTGGTAGCCGGCGTGGTGGGCAGCCTGGCCTTCCCACCCTTTGGCGGACTGGCGTTGGCCATGATCGGCCTGTTTGTGGTTGAAATCCTCCGCC
>CALMIB010000125.1 GCA_937863945.1 uncultured Longilinea sp. | reverse complement strand
ACCAAGAATTTTCCAGATTAGCCCCCCAAACGAAATGGCAGGTTGGCGATCCGTTTATAAGGTTCATTCTATCTCTGCACAGAGAAAGTGAAACTGTTAGCCGTCTATCCATTCATCGTGATGGCAAGTGAGTAGTTTTCTGAAATTAATAAAAATCCTCATTCATGCGCCCGTAGTTTTTAGTCATTTTGCAAATTCATTTTGTATTTCACTTTAGTTTTCGCTAACTGAAAGGAGGTGAAGAGGTAGTAATGGGCCCAAAACGTGGTAATCTTGTTTCGCCAAAAAACCAAGAGAGCCACGAGGTGAACCCATTACCGCAACGGATGATACCATGAAAATATTGGTCAAACTGACCGAAGGTCTCCCGAAAGGGACCAATCTGGCACTTTTACAATTTCTGTGGATGCTGGTCAGTGGGGTGTTGCTGCCACAACGTGGGGCGTTATTCCCGGCGTTGAAAGCGAGCGGATTGAGCGATGCAGCGACACGGCGAGCCTGGGCGGCTTTTCGTGGAGGTGTATGGCAAATGGCGGTGCTGTTACGGATTTGGCAAAGCCATATTCAGGGCTTAGCTGGATGGCAAGAGCGACGGCATGAAGGATATTGCGTTGTGACAGCAGATGTCACAGCATTTTGGCGACCGGCGCTGAAGGAATGTCCGAGTAAGCACTATCACCCAATGGCAAACCGGGCAATGCCTGCGGTGATTTTCGGGATAGTGGGTGTGGTTGGCGAGATCGGCGGTCAGCGCGTAGCCTGTCCACGAGCCTTCGAGCGGGTACATCCGAAAGACACCAGTGAAAAACGTCTCTGGATCGATGTCCTCAAACACACAAAGCGCAGTTTGGCAGAGGATGAAATCCTGGTAGTGGATGCAGGCGTAAAAATCAGCCAGTTGCAAGCAGCCGGGATAGGCTGCTATGTGGTTCGGCTGGCAGACAACTTCACAGCTCGGCGCAATTACTCAGCAGTGCGTTCAGCCAAAGGACGGCCGCCTGTATATGGCGAACGGATCCGACCCCTGGAACGCAGCTATAAAGGGAGAACGATCGCAAAAAGCGCGCCCGATCGTGTCGAAGCCTGGGTAGAAAACGGCGTGGAGATGCGCGCTGAGATTTGGGATGATCTGATCCTGCCGGATGTTGCTGCGGGGAAGAATGTCAAAACTTTTCAAGTGTACGCCATCTACGATCCGGCTTATGAAAACCCCTGGCTCCTGGCTACGCCGCTCCAGCTCAAGGCGGCTACGGTGAAAGCCATGTACCAGGATCGCTGGCCGGTGGAGCAGATCCCCTTGGCAGCCAAGCAAATGGTCGGCGCTCATCGCCAGTTTGTTCATAGCCAGGAGAGCATCCAGCGCCTGCCCGAATTGGCTTTGCTGGCCGGTTCAATTTTGAGCTTCCTGGCAGCTACTTCTGCGGCTGCACCAACCGGCTTTTGGGATCGCCATCCGAAGCGCACCCCGGGACGCTTCCGCCGTATGTTGATGGGCAAGCCTTTTCCGCAAAGTTACCAGTTACCAGAGCAAGTTCGAGAAAAGGCCTCAATGACCGCCCATTTACCCAAAGGTAGCCTGGCTCGCCAGCCAAAACTGGCTAAATTGTCCCCTGTTTTGACCGCCTGACACAGTAAAGCGGAAATTCTAAGCTTCGATAACAGCCGGAAGCAATTCCCGGTATCTTACCCTAACCACTTTTAGCGGAAACTAAAGTAAAAAGAAAAACTCAGTATATTGTGAGTCTATCTTTGCACAAAGCGCTGATAGAAAGCCCTGAAGACTTCCAGAAATTCATCTGGAAGTTTCTTTTTGATGATCTCCAGGATTTCGCCGGGAAAGCGGCGGTAATACGCTTCGGCCACCGAGCCGCAGATGGCGCCCAGCGTGTCGGCATCGCCGCCCAGCGAAACCGCCTTGCGGATGGCGCTTTCGAGGCTGTCGGACTCGTTGAATGCGATCAGCGCGGGCGGGACGGTCCCCTGGCAGGTGACGTCGAATTGAAAGCCCGGCCGGAGGATCGCAAGCGGCTCATCCAGGCGGTATCCAAAGCGGTCCTGGATTTCCCGCAGGATCGCGCTTTTCTCGATGCCGGTGCGCGCGTAAAAAATGGCCAGTGCCACGGCCTGCGCCCCTTTGATTCCCTCCGGGTGGTTATGCGTGACGGCGGCGCTTCTTTCCGCTTCGGCAAGCACGTCTGCCGCCGTATCAAAGGCCCAACCGATGGGGCTGACGCGCATGGCGGAGCCGTTCCCGAAGCTGTTGTAGGGCCGCGGGTCGTCCGACCGCATCCACTTTCGGAACCCGCCGCCGTAACCCGCGTCGGGATACCTGCGCGCGTAGCGGATCAACGCGCTTTGATAATCGCCGCCGGTCAGGATGGCATCGGCTACGGCAACGGTCAGGACCGTGTCGTCGGTAAAGTGCGAGTTCCACGCCGCCAGCGGAAAATCTTCGTTAAAAGGTTGCGTGGCCCCTTCGTAAATCGAGCCGATGATATCCCCCGCGGCCGCTCCCAGCATGGTTCACCCTCCCGGCGGTTAAAAATCCTTCAGCAGCACCGCTTCCGGGCCGCGGAAGATTTCCCACGGATAGACGATGTAGGCGTCGGTGATGGCGGCGAAGTAGTCGGGGCGCAGCGAGCCAAACAGGTTGCGGTAGGGGTTGAAGTGCAGCACGCAGGTGGATACCAGCCCGGCCGCGCCGCTGATGCGGTTTTTGACGGCCGACATGGTGCGCCCGGAACCCCACACATCGTCCACCACCAGGATGCGCTTGCCGGCCAGTAGGCGCTCGTCGGGGAATTGCAGGAACTTGGGCCAGGCCATGATCAGGCGCGATTTTTCGCGCTCTTTATCGAACTCCACCTCGGCGGGGAAGTCCACCGAGGCGGTCAGGATGCTGTCCATTTTGAGCGTTTCGGCCAGGATGCCGCCCGGGATCAAGCCGCCGCGGGTGATCATCAACATGGTGTCGAATTCAACCTCAAATTGCGGGATCAAATGATCGATTAATTTATCTACATCGTTCCAGGTCAACACTTCACGGCGGGTCGCCATCCGGGACTATCCTCCGAAGAGATTGTATATCAATTATATCAGGTGCAGTCAGGGATTGTAGTAAGATTAATCCAAACCGCTTGACTGGGAGGTTCCCGCATGCCCAACCGCGTCGCTGAACTGCTGCCGCGCCTGGAAGCGCAGCGTTTGCCCGGCCTGGAACCAGGAAACGGCTGCCTGCTGCCGGATTATTCGGGTACCACGCTGGCCAACCTGCCCGCCAGCATTTGCCGCTGGCTGGACGTGGACCCGCTGGGACGCCCGGCGCTGCCTGCGCAGTGGTTGCAGTTAGCCGCCGGCGAGCGCTACCAGCACGTCATCCTGCTGGTGGTGGATGGATTGGGACTGAGCCTGTTTAAGCGCTTCTACAACAGCGACCCGTGGGCCGGTTGGATCCAGGCAGGCGCGCTGGCGCCGATCACCAGCGTGTCGCCCAGCACCACATCGGCCGCGCTGACCACGCTGTGGACCGGCTGCACGCCGGCGGAACACGGTATCATCGGCTTTGACCTGTGGCTGAAGGAATTTGGCATGGTGGGCAATATGATTTTCCACTCGCCCTCCGCCTTCAGCGGCGACACCGGCGGCCTGAAGCGCGCCGGTTTTCAGCCCGAAACTTTTTTGCCTGTGCCCACGCTGGGCAGCCACCTGACCCGCCAGGGCGTCAAGGTTTTCTCGTTTCAACACAACGCCATCGCCCGGTCGGGGCTTTCGACCATGCTGCTGCCGGAGGTGGAAACGCTGGGCTACCGCACGCTAACCGACCTGTGGGTGACGCTGGCCTCGGTGCAGGACAGCCTGGCGGGCGAGCGCAGCTACACCTATGTTTATTTTGGCGACCTCGACGAGCTGTCGCACCGCTACGGGCCGGAAGACGAGCGCGTGCTGCTGGAATTTTCTGCCTTCACCCACCTGCTGGAGCGCTTTCTGCAAAAGCAGTCCAAAAAGAAACGCGGCGACACATTGTTCATGATGGTTGCCGACCACGGGCAGGTTTATACCCCGCGCATCGGCAACTATGAGCTGCGCAACCATCCCGAACTGACGCGCCACTTCGCCATTCAGCCGACGGGCGAAGCGCGCCTGCCGTACCTGTTTTTGCGGCCGGGCCGTGAACAGGCCGTGCGCGACTACCTGGAGCAGGTTTGGGCGGGCCAGTTTGCCCTGCTGCCGGGCGAGCAGGTGCTGCAGGCCGGGCTGCTGGGCAACGGCAACATCTACGCGCGCACTTACGACCGGCTGGGCGACTGCGTGGTGATGCCGCAGGGCAATGCCTACTGGTGGTTCCCCGACCGCGACAATCCGCTGCTGGGGCGGCACGGCGGACTTTCACCGGCTGAAATGCTGGTGCCGTTATTTATGCTGACAGTGTAATTCTGGGTGGGGGCTGCATGCCCCGGCGCCTGCAGGAGAATTTCAGCGCTTGCGATGGTCCTCGCGCAGCATCACGCTGAGCGTGCCGATGACGATAATCAGGATCAAAATCACCGCCCCCAGCACGATGCCGTTGGTCTGGGTGGCGTTGGCCAAAAACTCCGCCGGAATGGGCGTGTTGCTGAATACCGTCGTCTGGGCCGGCTGCGGCGTGGAGGTCAGGCCGGCCTGGGCGACGGCATCGCCGGTGAATTGCTCCGGCGGCCGGCTGGAGGCCACCATCAGCCCGAGGAACAGGATTGTGACCGCCAGGAGCAGCAACCAGAGCGGTTCGATACCCGCCAGTTTGCGGCGAAGCCGGGAATAAAACGAGGAATAGGTCTTCATGGGTTTGGGGGAAGGGTCAACTGGTCGGCGGCCTGTTGCGCGGCTTCAGCCGGAGCCGTGTGTTGTTGGATGACCTGCACGACAGCTTCGCGCAGGACCGGTCCGAGGGTATCGGAGATTTCGTTGCCCGGGCGCAGGTGCGCGTCCAGGAGGATTTGCTGGAGCGGCGCGCTCAGGCTGGGATTTTCCCAGGCGTCCAGCACGCTGGGGCGCGTGGGCAGGTAGCCCGCCGCCTGGCTCCAAGCTGCCAGGAAATCGCTCTCCGCGAGGTGTTCGGAGATTTGCAGGCCCAGCGCGCGGCGTTCGGGCTGTGGGTCGGTGATGCACCAGGCCCATCCGTCTGTGGCGCTGACCGGGTTGCCAAAGGAGGGCAGCCGGGCGATGTTCGTGTCGGCGGGGAATTCGCGCAGGTAATGCGAGGCCCAGGTGACGATCCAGTTGGCGCGCTGCTCGCGGTAAGCCTGCCAGGCCTGGGAATCGGCGCTGAATTCGCCCACCCAGAATGGAAACGTGCTGAGCTGCGCGCCGCGCTGGTACAGTTCCAGCACCGCGGTGAGCGCGGACACGTCGATGTTCGGGCGCCCGTCCGCGTCGCGGAGCTGGCCGCCGGTTGCGCGGTACAGCTCCACGGTCAGCAGCGCCTGCGGATCGCCGGCCGGGAAGATGAGCGGCTGGTTGGTGTTGAGAATGGTTTGCCAGTCGTCCGCCGGAACCGGCAGCCGGGTGGGGCGGTAGAGCATCACCAGTGCGTCGCCTGCGAACGGCAGGCAGAAGGGCGTGCCCTGCACGCTGGCCAGTTCGCTGGCATACGGGTACCAGTCGCTTTGCTCCAGGCTGGTGTTCAACCCGGAGAGCGGGTAGATCAGGCCCTTGAGCGCGGCGGTTTCCATCAGCTCGCGCGGCAGCGCGATCACCGAGGGCATAGCCGAAGAGGCGGCCAGGCTGGTGATTTCCAGCGATTCGAGCAGCCCGGCCGGGCCACTCTGCGATTTGATGCGCACGTTGAGGGTCAGATCGTTTTGGTCGGCAAACAATTTCAGCCGGTCGCGCAACAGGTCGCCGGCCGGCGTGCCGTTGTTGGGGTCAAATTGCGGCGGCAGCCAGATGGTGATCGTCTGGGTTTCAGGCAGTGCATTGGGCGTAGCGGTGGCAACCGCGCCGGTGGGTTGCGGGGTGGTGACAGGCGTCTGCGTGGGAGGCTGAGTGGGCGTGGTGGGCAGCCAGGATTGAATTGCCTGGCAGCCGCTGAGCAGAACCGCCAGAAGCAATCCGAATGTCACCGCCTTGAGGGCGGAAACCTGCGGTGGGCGGCGGCCCGCGCAGGTTTCCGATCGTTTTGAATTCATTTTAGATCAATGGGGTGGCTGAGCAATTCGACCAGCAGCCGGACTCCGTTTTGCACATCGTTGTAATCGACCATTTCGGAGGGCGAGTGGATGTAACGGCAGGGAATGGACATGCAGCCGGCCGGGACGCCCGCGCGCGCCAGTTGAATGGCGGCCGCGTCGGTGGAACCGGCTTCGAGCACTTCCATCTGGTAGGGCAGGCCGGCTTTCTCAGCGCTGTCGGCCATCCAGCGCACGATGCGCGGATCGGCCAGCATGCGCCCGTCGCGCACCTTCACCGCCGGGCCTTTGCCCAGGCTGACTTCCATTGTGGCGCTTTTGGGGGTGTCGCCGACGCCGGTGACATCCACTGAAAGGCCCAGGTCGGGGTCCACGCCGAAGGCCGCCGTGGTCGCACCGCGCAGCCCGACTTCCTCCTGCGTGCTGAAGACGAAGACCAGTTCGTGCGGGGTTTGCTTGCCCTGGAGTTGATGGATGGTTTCCACCAGCACGGCGACGGCGATGCGGTCGTCCATCGACTTGGCCACCAGGCGGTCGCCGAGATCGAGGAAGGGGCGGTCGAAGGCGGCAAAATCGCCGACCTTGACCGGGCAGTTCTCGCGGCTGGTCGCGCCGACGTCGATGAAGAGCTGCTCGATGGTGTGCATGGCAGTGGGACTGTCGGGGCGGTCGCCGCCGATGACGCCGCGCGCGCCGTTGACGAAGACGACGCGCCCGCCGTAGCAGGTGCGCGGGCTGACGCCGCCCACGGTGGTGAAGCGGATGAAGCCGTTCTCGTCGATGTGGGTGGCAATCACGCCGATCTCGTCCATGTGCGCGGCGAGCATCACGCGCAGGCCGCCCGCGCTCTTCTTGCCGACGCGGACGATCAGATTGCCCAGCGCGTCAACCTCAAATTGGCCGGCCGGGGCGCCAATTTCCGATTTGACCAGGTCGCGGACGCTGCTTTCATAGCCCGACGGGCCGATGGATTCGACTAACTTCTGGATCAGAGCTTTCATCAAAAGACTCCTGGAAAGGACGTTCGGTGGTGAGAGTTATCGCGGCTGCGCGAGCAGGTCGCGGTTCAGGCGGGTGAGGCCGTGATACAGCAGGTTGACGGTATTTTGCCAGTCGTTCATACGGCTGACCAGCACCGCGCTGTGGGCATAGCGACCGGGGACCGAAACCGAGATGGTCGGCACGCCGGCGCGGGTCTTGTGAATGGCGCCGGCATCGGTGCCGCCGCCGCCCGGCTGGCGGAACTGGTAGGGAATGCCCAGTTCGTCGCCGGTTTGCGCCAGGTGGCGGACCAGGCGCGGGTCGGAAAGCGTAGCGCCGTCGGCGACGTAAACGGCCGGGCCGGCGTCCAGGCGGCAGTTGAATTTGCCGTTCTCGCTGCCGTCCCACACGGGCAGGTCGGCCGCCGGGGTCGAATCGATGGCGATGGCGACATCCGGGTTGAAGGCGTAGCCCGCCACGCGCGCGCCGCGCAGGCCGACTTCCTCCTGCACGGTGAAGGCCAGGCACAGCTCGACGTTTTCGGGGGCGTGCTTGAGCAGTTCGATCAACGTGGCCACGCCCAGGCGGTCGTCGAGGGCCTTGCCCACCAGGCTGGGGCCGATCTGGCGGAAGCGGGTGGCAAAGGTGGCGCGGTCGCCGACTTTGGCTTTGCCGCCGGGACCCAGGTCGATGCGCAACTGGTCCAGCGGGATGCTGTGGGCGCGTTCCTCGCGCGTGGTGAGGTGGATGGGGCGCGCGCCGATGATGCCGGGGGCGTGCTGTTTGCCCACCCACACGGGTTTGCCGGCCAACTGGCGCACGTCGATGCCGCCGACGGTGGCAAAGCGGTACAGGCCGCCTTCTTCTTCGTCAACCAGCATAAAACCGACCTCATCCATGTGCGCAGCCAGCATCACGCGCAGGGCGCCGTCGGCTTTGGCTTTGCGGGTTGCCAGCATGTTGCCGAGCGCGTCCACCTTCACTTCGTCGGCCAGCGGTTTGACCTGCTCCAGCACGATGGCGCGGACTTCGCCTTCGTCGCCGGAAACGGCCACTGCATTGCTCAAGCGTTCCAACAGGTTGATCGAGTCGGCGCCCAAAATGGGCGCGTGAGGAGTTTGGGTCTTTGCACTCATGGGTTAATCATCCCAACGCATTTTTTCAACAAAATCGGGCTCCAGCCGGGCGATGAATTCGGCCAGCAGGTGTCCGACGCGGGTGATGTCTTTCATGGCAACCAGTTCGACCGGCGTGTGCATATAGCGCAGCGGAACGCCGATGACCATGGTGGGGATACCCTCGGCGACCACCTGCAGGCCCATCGCGTCGGTGCCGGACATGAGCGGCATGGTTTCCATGCTGTTGGGAATATCCAACCGGTCGGCCAGTTCCTTGAAGGCGGTGTACAGCGCGGGGTGCACGTTGGGCCCCCAGCCCAGGGTCGGGCCTTTGCCCAACGGATAGGTGCGGAAATCATTGGCGCCCGGTCCCTTGGCAAAGGTGACGTCGATGGCCACGGCCAGGTCAGGGCGGATGTCGAAAGGCGAGGTGTATGCGCCGCCCAGGGTGACTTCTTCCTGCGAGGTCGCCACGGCCCACACATCCCAGGCGTGGCGCGTCTTGACCAGTTCATCCAGGCAGGCGGTGACGGCGGCGACGGAAGCGCGGTTGTCCAGGCTGTGGCCGGCCAGCGTCTCGCCGGCCAGTTCCACGGGCGGCTGGGCGAAGGATACCAGGTCGCCGGTGCGCACCAGCCGGGCCGCGTCCGCGGGCAAGAGGCCGGTGTCAATGAAGAGATGCTCCATCTCGACGGTTTTGTCGCCGTTGCCGGGCGGCAGCAGCCGTTCGGGGGGCTGCACCACCACGCCGGGCAGGTCCTGCCGGCCGTGGACGGTGACCGGCTGCCCCGGCAGGATGCGCGGATCGACGCCGCCGATCTGGGTGAAGCGCAGAAAACCGTCCTTGACCTGCGTCACCATCAGGCCGATGGCATCCATGTGGGCCGTGAGCAGGATGCGCGGGCGCGGATCGGACCCGCCGCCGCGGCGCAGCCCGTGCAGGCTGCCCAGGCGGCTGGTGGAGAGTTCATCCACCAGCGGCTGCCAGGCGCGGGCGATCACCTCGCGGACGGGGCCTTCGTGCCCGGATAAGCCTGGAAGCGAGATTAATTCTTTCAGGAACGCGGAAATGTCAGTCATGGGTGAAAGCAATTCCTTTATCGGGAATGAATAGACAGGTTAAGGCAATGCGGTTTCGTTGCCAGTATCCGTAGGCACGCTGGTCTCTGTAGCAGTGGGTTGCTGCGTGTCGGTGGCCGTGGGTGGAGGGGTGGGAGTGATGGTGGCCGTGCGGGTGGGGGTTACAAATAATGTATAGGTTGGACTGGGCGTCCAGGTGATGGTTGGCGTGAAGGTTACCGTGGCAGTGGCGATGGCGGGTTGAGTGGTTGCCAGGGCGGGCAGCGGCGTGACGGTGTCCGTCGCGGTCATTTCCACCGTCGGCGAGGGCGTGCGGGTGGCGCTGCCGGTGACCTGGCGGACTTGCAGCAGGATGAACCCGATGCAGTAGAACGGCAGGGTGGCGAGAATGATCAGGATGAGGGTGGAGCGCAGTCGGGCGCGCCGCTCTGCTTGGGTCGCCATGCAGGTGTCCTCCAAAAATGGTCAATTCATGATAACACCGCCCCCACAGGCTGGCAAGTCCAACACGGGCTGGAAAGGCCGGGCGGCCAGGGCCGGATTACTTGCGCAGCCCGTCCATCGGATTGGGCGCGTTGATCTGCGACATTTCCTTGCGCACCGTCAGGTACAGGTTTTCGGCCTTCAAATCGGCGATGCTGTAGCAGGGCGATTTTAAATGCTCGGCCAGCGCCGCGGCGAGGCCCTGATCGAAGGCGGCGTGTTCCATGTTGATGACCACGCAATGCACCTTTTCGGCCGCGATTTGATCGGCGATCTGGTGGGCTTCTTCCTGCGGGGGTTGCAGGTGGCTGATGGCTACGTTGCCGGCGCCATCGGTGAGCACGATGAGCAGAGGCATCACGTCGGGGTGCAGCAGCATCTCGCGGCGCAGCACGTCGTACGACATCTGCAGTCCGGCGGAGAGCGGGGTTTTGCCGCCGACCGGGATATCGCCCAGCGCGCGCTGGGCCAGCATGATCGAATTGGTGGGTGGCAGCACCAACGTGGCGCGGTCCTTCTGGAAAACGATCAGGCCGACGCGGTCGCGGCGCTGGTAAGCGTCGGTGAGCAGCGAGAGGATGGCGCCCTTGGTGGCGGCCATCCGCTCGGCCACGGCCATCGACCAGGACGCGTCCACCAGGAACAGCACCAGGTTGGCAGCGCGGCGCACGCGCACCTTGCGCGCCCACGGCAACTGCTCCAGCGCCAGCCGTACTGACTCCAGATCGAGACTGAAGAAATTGCCGCGCAAGGCCGAGGGCAGCACTTGCTCGATTTCGCCACGCCGCGTATGCGCCAAGGGTTCGATGAAGACCACCTGCTTGACCGGCAAGGACGGCACGCGCACCAACCAGAGTGCGCCGCCCGCCAGCAATGCCGCAGCGCCAACCAGTATCAGCAGGTCGGCC
>CALMIB010000124.1 GCA_937863945.1 uncultured Longilinea sp. | reverse complement strand
AGCCTGGCTGTTGACCACGCCGGTGATCTCATGCTGCGCAGCGTGCTGCAGGGCAAAATTCAAACCCAGCAGGCCGCTCGCGCCGGTGACCAGGATCTTCGTCATTCCAGGGCACCTTTGAGGTACTGCTCTTCGATCGGACCGGTGATATCGACAATCTTATCGACGGTCAGCCAGTCTTCGTTGGTGTTACTGATGTAACGGAAGCCGGCGGGCAGCTTCCTGCCAACCCGCTCCCATTTATGCAGGCCGCCCTGCTGCGCCCAGAAGGCCAGCTCCGGCTGCACCACGTACATATCGTCCAGTTCCAGCGTGGTGCGGGCTTCATCTTCCGAAATGAGCACTTCGTGCAGCTTTTCACCCGGGCGGATGCCCACAATGTTGATCTTCGCGTCCGGGGCGACCGCGCGCGCCAGGTCGATGACCTTCATACTGGGAATCTTGGGGACGAACACCTCGCCGCCTTCCATCTGCTCCACGCAGCGGATGACAAAGCGCACGCCCTGTTCCAGCGAAATCCAGAAGCGCGTCATGCGGTCGTCAGTGATGGTCACCGTGCCGGTGGCGCGCTGCTTGAGAAACACCGGCACCACGCTGCCGCGGCTGCCCACCACGTTGCCGTAACGCACGCAGGAAAAGCGCGTGGCCGATCCGCCGGCATAGGCATTGGATTGCACAAACAGCTTCTCGGCGGCCAGCTTGGTGGCGCCGTACAGGTTGATCGGGTTGACCGCCTTATCGGTGCTCAGCGCCAGCACCTTCTTCACCCCGGCGTCCAGCGCCGCATCGATGACATTGCTCGAGCCGAGGATATTGGTTTTGATGGCTTCCATCGGGTTGTACTCGCAGGCCGGCACCTGCTTGAGCGCGGCGGCATGGATGACGATATCCACGCCGTTGAAGGCGCGCCGCAGGCGCTGCTGATCGCGCACGTCGCCGATAAAATAGCGCAGGTTGGGGTGGTTGAAACCCGCCTGGCGCATCTCGTGCTGCTTCAATTCGTCGCGGCTGAAGACGATCACCTTGGCCGGCTGATATTCGTCCAGCAGGATGCGGATGAATTTCTTGCCAAACGAGCCGGTTCCGCCGGTCACCAGAACAACTTTATCTTTCCAGTCCATACACTCCACTCCAATCAATCAAACCATCAGGCGGCGGGTTGTTTGCGCACCACCACCAGCGGATACTGGCCATTTTCGCCGCAATAGTGCGGGTTGCGTTCTTCCTGGTTGTACACCCAGCGCAGCAGCGCGCGCCCGGCGAGTTTTTCATGGAAAACAGCCCGCAAAAAATTGACGCTCAAACTGCGCCACACCAGGATCTCGAAATCCATGCGCCCGCCCAGCGTCTTTTTCAGCCAGGCCGGGTCGTTCTTGACAGTAAAGGTGCCTGTGGGACTCTCCGAAGGTTGGGCGGTGGGTTCCACGGTTGCGGGCCGGGGTTTCTTCCCCAGCAGCCGCGCGCGCAATCCGCGCAGGCCGTTCATCCAGCGCGCCACCCACCCCCAGCGCTTCATCAACGGCGATTCCGACCAGCCGTTGATCACCACCGCCGAAGCTCCCGGCGCCAGTACGCGGTAGGTTTCATCGTAGGCGCGCGCCTGATCTTCGAGCGGCAAATGATGGAACGTGTGCAGCGAAACCACGCCATCGAAGGCATCCTGTTTGAAAGGCAGGTTGGCCACATCCGCCACCACCATTAGCCCCTTCGCGCCGGTGCGTTTGCGCGCTTCCTTGAGCGCCACGATGGAAATATCGGCGCATACCCGGTACTGGTAATGCTCCGAATAGGTCAGGTATTCGGGATACTGAATCGGGCCGGAGCCGGCGTCCAGCAGGAATTTGCCATTGGGTTTCAGGTGGCGATTGACGCGCAGGTGGCAGCGGTGGATGTATTCCTGCGACACGGGCCGCAAATCTTCGTAGTGGGCATTCTGGTAATGCTCGCCGTCTTCCAGTTGCCAGCCAACCCGGTCATAAAAATGGCGCACGTCTTCCTTGGCCGATTTGTGCGGTTGCATCATTCGCCTATCTTGCTCCAGTCCAGCGGTTTTCCAACCAGGTACTCAAAGGTGCGGTCGTACTGGTGCTTGCAGTCCTCACCCAGCACCGCCGAAAGCGGCCTGGCGTGGTAATCTTCCCACATGCGCACCAGGTGCCAGGGGAAGGGCCGCGGGTAATCAAAGAAGAAGCGGTAGGCATATTGCCAGGCAGCCTGCACCTGCTCGCGCGACAACCGGTGCTCTCGGGGATTTTCCAGCACCTGGCCCAGGATTTTGAAATAGGTCACCCAGGAATCCGGGTCAATGGTGAAACCACGCCCGCGGTAATGCGTGTGCCCGGCCACCAGCACCGGCAGCCCGCTCATGGCCATTTCCATGCCCACCGTGGTGGTATAAACCAGCCCCACATCGGCCACGTCGATGATGTCGTAGGTGTTGACCTTCTCTTTTGGCCCGATCAGGCGGATATGCTCTGGAAGCCGCGGCAGCACCTGGTGCACCACGTTCATCATCGACGGACCGTGCGTCAACACCTCGCCGGGATGCACGCGGATGACCAACTGCACCTCGGGCTTGCCGGCAAAATACTGCACCGTGCGGCTGATCCACTCAGCCATGCTCTTGCTGAAGACCTGGCGGCCCAGCGTCAGGCTGTCGCCCAGCACGTTGGTAGCCAGCAGCACCACCGGGCGCTGATCGAGCCCCAGCACGGCGCGCGCCTGCTCGCCGCCCTGTGCGGGCACGTCCTGCCACAGCCGCGCGAAATTTTCCCACATCGTAGCCCGCTGCCGCGCCATCACCAACGACTTCATCTTTTCCAATTGCACTTCGTTGAGCGGCTTTTCCCGGTTGGCCCGCCACAGGCCGTCGGTTTCCTGGCGCATCACTTCGCTGTTCTGCGCCAGCCAGATGCGCTGGCGTTGATCGCCGAACTCGTAGGTCACAGTCTGAATCTTCAGCGAGCGCGCCACGCGGTAAACCACGCCCAGTTCCTGGATGGTGCCATTGGGCACGATGACCACATCCGGGCGGTTGCCGCGCAGATAGGCCAGGGCTGCCTGGGCAGCCTCGCGGTTGCGATCCAGGCGCAGCCGGTAAATTTCTCCGTTGGTGTCCACATCTTCGGTCTGCAGGGTGTACTGCGTATCGTAGAGGCTCACCTGGCGCACCGCCTGGGTCAAATCATCCGGCAGCGGCATGTACGGCGCGCGGGCATTGACAAAGGAAACTATCTTGATCAGGGGCTCGGCCAGCGTCAGCACTTTGCGCGCATACACATTCTGGCGGCGCAAATCAAAGCGGTTGAGATCATTTTGCCAGTCCGCATAAGGCAAAAAGGCCAGGGTAACATCGTGTCCCTGGGCTGCCAGCGAGACTGCCATCAAAGCCGCGTGCTCAATCCAGTAGTGCAGCGTGGCAAAAATGAAAACTTTCTTTCCCTTGGGCGCCGTTTTTGCAAGCTCCTGAGCCTGAGCCACCATGGCCGGCAGTTCAGCCTGCAAATGCTTGAGCGAAAAGCGCGCTTGAATCGGTCTGCCGCGTTGACGGACCAGCCAGTACAACTCAGCGGTGAAAGGAATTTCTCCCAAAAACTTCTTAATGGTATCTTTGGCTACAGCAGTCATTCGGTAATCACCTCTATCTGCCAATCCAGTCGTGGCCGCACCGCACCCAGGCGGGGTTCAGGCCAAACCGTGCCCGGCGCTCCCGCGCCGTCGACGGTGAATGTGATGGCCTGTTCATCCTGGAAATATCGTTTAATGCGATACGAGCTGGCGTTGACGCCGATCACATACCGGCCCTCGTTGAGCAAATCGGCCGGCAGGGTGCAGCGGCTGATATACCGCCCCGCCGGCCGTGCTGAATACCGTTCAAATGCTTCGGGGGCGTCCGTATCAAACGACGTAAATACGTACTCCCCGCGCGTGCTCATCAGGTAAAGTCCTACGCGCAGCCCGGTGATGCCCTCAGCCAGGCTGTATTCCAGCTCCAGCGTGGCCGGTTCGGTCGAGCGGATGGTGTCGGCGACCTTGCCGCGCAAATCGCGCACGCGCAGCGCCAGCGGGCGGAACGGATAGGCCTCGGCGGGCACCTCTTCGGTTTCCCATTTGCGCTCGCCCGCGGTAGCATACCCGTGCGAGAGGTAATAATCCACTGCCTGCGGCGTGGGGCCGCGCATGGCCAGTTGGCCCTTCTCAATGACCAGCGTTTCCTGGGTCAGGCGCAAAATCGCCGACATATTATGGCTGACAAACAACACGGTGCGACCTTCCTGGGCCACGTCGCCCATCTTGCCCATGCACTTGCGCTGGAACTCGGCATCGCCGACCGCCAGCACCTCGTCCACCACCAGGATCTCCGGCTCCAGGTGCGCCGCCACCGAAAACGCCAGGCGCAAATACATGCCGCTGGAGTAGCGCTTGACCGGCGTATCGATGAATTGTCCCACCTCGGAGAACTCGACGATCTCGTCGAACTTGCGGGCAATTTCGGTGCGCTTCATGCCCAGGATGGCACCGTTGAGGAAGATGTTTTCGCGCCCGGTCAGCTCGGGGTGAAACCCCGTACCCACCTCCAGCAGCGAACCGACCCGCCCGTGAATTTCGCCCAGGCCCTCGGTGGGTTCGGTCACCCGCGCCAGCACCTTGAGCAGCGTGCTCTTGCCCGCGCCGTTGCGCCCGATAATGCCCAGCACCTGCCCGCGCCGCACGTCAAACGAGATATCGCGCAGCGCCCAGATGGTGTTGGCCGCCGCGCCGCCGTTTGCGCCGGAATTCAAGCGGTGTGCCACCCGTTCGGCCGTGCCGGTGATCACATCCCGCAGCGTATCATACCGCCCGGCCTGCGCGCCAATGTGGTACTGTTTGCTGAGATGTTCCACCCGAATCGCCAGGTCGCTCATAACATCACACCAAATCGGCAAACTTGCGTTCCATGCGCCGGAAATAAAACAAGCCCGACACCAGCAGGACAATAACCATCACAATCGAAATCGCCATCAACTGGTCCGGCGGGCTGCTGCCCAGCAGCGCCCAGCGGAAGCCCTGGATCACTCCGGTCATGGGGTTGAGGCCGTAAAGCAGCCGCCACGGCCCCTCAGCCGGGATCAGGTCAATCGAGTACGCCACCGGCGAAGCATACATCCACGCCTGCAGCAGGAAGGGCACAATCTGCTGCACGTCGCGGTATTGCACGTTGAGCGCGCTGAGCCACAATCCCACCGCCAGCGCGGTCATCAGCGCCAGCAGCACCAGCAGCGGCAGCCACAATAGATTCCAGGTGAAAGGCACGCCGTACGCCAGCATCAGCGCAAACAACACTCCCAGCGAGATCAGGAAGTCCACCAGCCCGGCCGCTACCGCCGAAAACGGGATGATCAGGCGCGGGAAGTAAACCTTGGTAAGCAGGTTGGCGTTGCCCACCAGGCTGACCGACGAACGCTGCAGCGCGGCCTGGAAGAGTTGCCAGGGCAGCAGCGCCGCGAGGCTGAACACCGGATACCAGGCCTGCGGGATGCCCGCGTCGGGTTTCAGCCCGGCCAGCCGGCCGAAGATGACGGTGAACACCACCATGATCATCACCGGCTGCAGCACCGCCCACAGGATGCCCAAAGCCGCCTGCTTGTAGCGCACCTTGATATCGCGCCAGGTGAGGAAATACACCAGCTCGCGGTACGCCCACAGATCGGCCAGATTCAACGGAATCCAACCTTTCGATGGACGCAGGTAAACCGTGGGCGTGGGGTTCTCGACCATCATCAGGTTTAGCGCTTGCGCGCCTCCCGGTACCAATCAATCGTCTTCTGCAAGCCCTGCTCGAAGTCGGTGCCGGCCCGGAAGCCGAAATACTGCTCCGCGCGGGTGGTATCCAGCGCGCGGCGCGGCTGTCCGTTGGGCTTGCTGGTATCGAACACCATGCGGCCCTGGAAACCCGTCAGTCTCGC
>CALMIB010000123.1 GCA_937863945.1 uncultured Longilinea sp. | reverse complement strand
CCTTCCCTATAAAATTGAAATCGACCTTCAAAGCGCCAGCCAGAGCGACCGCCTAGCATTGGAAGATAACTGGTTTATGCAGTTGGCGCACCGCGAGGCGGCGTTGGCATATCGAATTGGCCTGCGACTGACCAGTTACCGGTTGAATGTTTATAACACGACCGGCGAGCTGATTTACGCGGTCGAAACCTACCTGCACCCGGACGATCTTTCACAAAACAGCCAACCGGGAAAAACGGTTATCGACAATCAAAGCGCTGAACAGACCGTCAACGCCAACCTGCAACTGGCAGGGCTTACGCTGGATGAATTGGCCGTGATCCAGGAGGATACACTAGGAAGCAACGGACAAATTCTGCTGATCCAGGTTTCTGGAAAAGATTTGCTGGATGTTAATGGCTCCCTTCCAAAATTCCTGTCATCCCTATTTCAATTGCTCGATACGGTCAATCCTCAGCACGGCACGAACATCGTCCTGTGTCACCTGCGGGTGGTGGACGCAGCCGGGAACGTGTTGTTGGATTATGTGCGCGACCTGGAGGGAGGAAGCACGCAATGGACCGCGGTTGAAGGATTGTACAGCGATTGGTTCCCCAAACCTGCCCTCGCGCCAACCGGTGGAACCCCGCCTGCCCCGATTGAAAACGGGTACCCCTCACCGCCCACACTTACCCCGCAGTCGTACCCATAAAGCCTTTTCTGATGAAAAAAAGCTGGCGGTCAGTGAACTGACCGCCAGCTTTATTTTCTTGAATCCATCCAATTGATTCAAACCAGGTAGTGCGCTTCAGCCGCCTACGGTTGTCGCAGCACGATCGCCACCCAGTCGTTTTGCTGCACGCGCTCGACGAATTCCAGCCCCTTGCCCTGGCCAGCCGCTTCCACGCCGGCGGCCTGCTCGGCCAGGATGCCTGACAGCACCAGCGTGCCGCCGTGCTCCACCAGGTCGGCCAGCCCATCGTCAAACAGGCGGATGATGACCGGCGCGAGAATGTTGGCCACCACCACCGGCGCGCGCCGCAGGCTGAAATGCCCCTGGCGCAGCTCGCGCACCGAGCCCACGCCGCATTCCAGATGCTCCGCCACGCCGTTGGCTTCGGC
Source organism: uncultured Longilinea sp. (assembly GCA_937863945.1). Taxonomy (GTDB): domain Bacteria; phylum Chloroflexota; class Anaerolineae; order Anaerolineales; family Anaerolineaceae; genus Longilinea. Next base: position 440 of record CALMIB010000123.1, on the reverse strand, counting down.
ATTTTCATCGGTCGCCTTGACCGAGGCATTGTCGATATCCACGCCAACGGCCTTGCTGGCGCCCAGCTTGAGCGCCGCAATCGAGAGAATGCCCGATCCGCAGCCCACGTCGATGACCGGCTTGCCCGGCAGGGTATATTTTTCCACCATCGCCATGCACAACTGCGTGGTCGGGTGTGTACCGGTGCCGAAGGCCATGCTCGGGTCGATGCGCACCGGGATGCGCGCGGGGTCGTATTCCTCCACCCAGGCCGGTAAAATCAGCAACTTCTCGCCGATCGGGATGGGATGATAATGCTGCTTCCAGGATTCCATCCAGTTTTCGTCGGCGATGGTGCGGAATTCAGCCTCCGGCAGCGGTTGGATGCGCCCCAGGAAGTACAGGGCTTCCTCCAGGCGCTGGCGGGTTTCTTCGATGTGTTCATCGATCACCAGGTAGC
>CALMIB010000122.1 GCA_937863945.1 uncultured Longilinea sp. | reverse complement strand
CATACAACCCGGGCTTGAAGTACGTCGATGAAGCAACCGTGCGCGCGGTGCGCGAGGCGGGTTATGACGTGCTGGTGTGGACGGTGAACGAGGAGGAGGACATGCGCCGCCTGGTGGAATGGGGTGTGAGCGGCATATTCACCGATTTCCCGCAGCGGTTGAATGCCGTTTTGGGCCGATAAGCGGGCAGCGTTCAGCCCTGCGCTGCCTTGTATCGATCCAACTGCCCTTGACAAGCGTGTCCTTTTGTCGATAATAGAGTTCACATAATGATTAAAGGCTGTGACGGAGAAAAGTAGCCCGGCGGAAACGCCCAGGGAGGCAGGGGCAATGACTGAAACCCCCGCTGCGTGAAATCCGGACGAAGTTCTCTCCCGAGCCGCTCAGGGGAAAGCCCCACCGGGCAAGTAGTTTGAGCCGCGCTGCCAGCGTTACCGGGCAAGCCAATCGCTGCAAGGCTGTTGGCGTGAGTGGGCCGCAAGGTCAAACAGGGTGGTACCGCGGGTAATCCCGTCCCTTTGAGTGAGGGGCGGTTTTTTGTTTAACCGCGAGGCAATCATTGATCGTTATTTTAAGGAGGTTCCATGAGCGAAGGAAATGAAATCCTGACGGAGTTGGACGGGATTCAGGCGCGCGGGCTGGAAGCGTTGGCCACGGTGCAGGATGAAGCCGCGCTGCAGGCCTGGAAGACGGCCCACCTGGGCCGCTCGGCGGCTGTGATGCAGGTGTTCAGCCGCCTGGGACAGGTGGAAAAGGAGTTGCGCGGGCAGGTGGGGCAGCGTGCCAACCAGGTGAAACAGGTCCTGGAAGCCGCGCTGGCGGAAAAGGACTCCCTGGTTCGCGCGGCAGCGTTGGAGCGCAGGCTGGCCGCGGAGAAGCTGGATGTGACCCTGCCGGGGCGCAAGCCCGATTACGGCCGGCTGCACCCCTCGACGCTGGCGTTGGATGAGATCTGCCGCAACCTGGGCGAGATGGGCTTTCAAATCTACCGCTCGCCGGAGGTGGAAAGCGAAGAATATAATTTTGAACTGCTCAACATTCCGGCGCACCACCCGGCGCGGGATATGTGGGATACGTTTCACACCACCCAGCCGGGCGTGATCTTGCGCACACATACCTCGCCGGGACAGATCCGCGCCATGCGCGAAAATGCGCCCAAGCCCATCCGCATGATCCTGCCGGGCATGGTGTATCGATACGAACAAACCGATGCCAGCCATGAATCGCAGTTCAACCAGGTGGAATTGATCGCGGTGGGGCCGGGGATCACCTTCGGCGATCTGAAGGGCACCATCGAAGACCTGGCGCACCGCATGTTTGGCCCAGACGTGCACATTCGCCTGCGCCCGTCATATTTCCCGTTCACCGAGCCGAGCGCCGAGATCGATATGGAGTGCTTCATCTGCGGCGGCAAGGGCTGCGCAGTGTGCAAGGGCGGCGGCTGGCTGGAGATTGGCGGCTGCGGCATGATTCACCCGGTCGTGCTGCAAAACGGCGGCTACGACCCCACCCAATTCTCCGGGTTCGCCGCCGGCCTCGGCCCCGAACGCATCGCCATGCTGAAATACCACATCGAGGACATCCGCCTGTTCTGGGGAAATGATGTGCGGTTTTTGGAGCAATTTTGAATGAATGTTATTCGTTGATTGGGTATTCGGTATTGGGTATCCGGTATTCGGTTAAAGTCTTGCCCTTGATGGAAGGGATGGAAATGGACGATAGTAAAACTGGAATCGAAAGCCTGGAAATCTGGCAAATGGCTATTCGTTTTTCGGTGGACGTCTGCAAATTAATACTGCCGAAATTTCCTCCGGAAGAAAAATGGGGATTGACGTCACAATTGCGCCGGTCCGTTCAGAGTATCCCGGCGAATATTGCCGAAGGTTATGGCCGCTACTACTACACCGAAACGGTTCGTTTCTGCTACATTGCTCGAGGTTCGCTCGAAGAAACATACAGTCATCTGGTCATGGCAGTCCGGTTGGGGTATGTTAGTGAGGTCGAGACAAAAGCTATCTTTTCAGAAATTGTCCGGCTGCGCCAAATGATCAATGGTTATATCGCCTTTCTAAAACGCATTAAGCGCGGCGATAAAGAGCCAGGCGCTGCTTCTCAAGTTCGAGAGTCACATTTTGGCTATGGATTCTGAGATTCTATTGATGAAACTTATGAGGATTCGCTTCTCTCCGAATCCCCGAATACCGAATTGACGAA
>CALMIB010000121.1 GCA_937863945.1 uncultured Longilinea sp. | reverse complement strand
CTTCGCGCCGGGCGAGGACCTGTTCACCGGGCAACGGGCAGAGCCGGGCCGCGTGGTTGCGCTGAACGGTTACCTGGGCCATGCTCAATGGGGTCTTACGGACGAGCAGGTGGACGACTTTTTTCCCGCCTTCTGGGGGCAGGATGCGGCCGGCGGGGACCGGCTGGGCATTCCGCTGCTGCGGGATGTTTCGGTGCTGCTGTATAACCTCACCTGGGCCAGGGAGCTTGGGTTTACCCGCGCGCCGGTCACGCCGGACGAGTTTCGCCAGCAGGCCTGCGCGGCCGCGCAGGCCAACCGCAGCGATCGGACGATTTCCAACGATGGCACCGGAGGCTGGATCGTCGAAACGCGCGGGGTGACGCTGTGGAGCTGGCTGCGCGGGTTCGGGGCGGATCCTTCGCCGGCCGGACAGGACGGATACACTTTTGACACGCCTGAAACCGCCGAGGCTTTTGCCTTCCTGCGCGGGCTGGCGGATGAAAATTGCGCCTGGAAAAGCCGCCTGGCGGAGCCGTATGATTATTTTGCCAACCGTCAGGCGCTGTTCTACAGCGGCGTGCTGGAGGATACGCTGATTCAAGCACATACCATGACGCGTCTGCAAAAAACAGACGAGTGGACGGTGATCCCGTATCCCTCGCTGGACGGCGAGCCGGTGGTGGTGGCCAGCGGGCCTTCGTTGGCGGTGCTGCATTCCACGCCCGAGGAGCAACTGGCGGCCTGGCTGTTCCTGCGCTGGCTGATCACGCCGGCCCATCTGGCCGAATTGACCGAAGCCGCCGGCGGGCTGCCTGTGACTCAATCGGTGCTGCTTGAGCTGAGCACCTTTGGCGTCCGCCAGCCGCAATGGCGCGCTGGATTGAATTACCTGGAACAGGTTCAGACGCCGCCCGCCAATGCCGGCTGGCGCAACGTGCGTTCGCTGCTGGAGGATGCAGGCTACCAGGCTTTGCTGCCTTCGGTTCCGCCCGAAGGGATCCCGGACGTGCTCCAATTGTTAGACCAGATGATCCTGGAGGTGAATGCTACGGATAACGGGAATTGAAGGGCAAAATGAGCACGGAACAGAATCAAGATGATTACGATTTGTTCGTTGTCTTCCAGTAAAGCGAATCGCTACGCCAGCAGCAGGTCACCAACGGCAGGCGGGGCGTGGTAATTTTATCTAGAAATAACCCATCCGGTTCATTTTTCCGGATGGAGAACGGACGGCGCGACCGGTTTTATTCCAGCAGCGGTTCAGACATTTCGATTTTGCAAACGATCTCATCCGCGCCGGACTGGCGCGGCCAGGGCGCATTCTTCCGGCCGGCTGCTGAACGTCATAATGCGCATGGGCGGGTAGGCGTCGCGTGGGGCGGTTGAAGAAAAATGGCAAATATGGCATTCTGGCAGCTCAAAATAGGCTTGACTTTT
>CALMIB010000120.1 GCA_937863945.1 uncultured Longilinea sp. | reverse complement strand
CCCTTTGCCCGGAAATTTTTTTGGCTGTATTCTCCGGCGCAGCGCCAGGAGGGCAGCCGGCGCCAGCGCAAATTCATGCCTGGGGTTTCCTTAATCATTGCGAGGATAAAAGCCGAGCGGTTTAATTGTTGATTTAATTACCTAAAATTAGATAAAAATGCTACAATTAATTCCAATCAACCTTCATGACACTCTTTGTTTCCCAATATCCACCCGGAGGTGAACTGCTATGTCTGCCCTCAAGACGACCCTGACCGGCTATGCCGGTTACCGCGGGAGAGAGGGGCACTGGAGCTTTCTCCTGCACCGCATCACGGGATTGGGCACGGGGCTTTTCCTCACCATTCACATCATCGACATCGCCTTTGTTTACCTGGCCCCCCAACTGTTCCTGGACGCTCTGAATTTGTATCAATCCACCCTGTTTGGAATTGGTGAAGTGGGATTGGTATTCTGCGTTTTCTTTCACGGCGTGAACGGCCTGCGCATCGCCTTTGTGGATTTGTTCAAGCCGGCGGCATGGTCGATTTCAACTCAGCGCAACTGGACGCGCGTGACCCTGCTGATCACGTTGGTGCTGTGGCTGCCGGCAGCGGCGATCATGCTGCGCAACCTGCTTTTCCACAACTTTGGCCTGTTTGGCGGCTAGGAGGGATGCGGAGATGGCAACCACAACTCGTACCATTCGCCGGGTGAAAATCCCTGCCAATTATGAATCAATTGCCTGGAAGTGGATGCGCTACAGCGCATTTCTATTGATCCCGCTGGTGTGGGGGCACCTCATCCTGCAGGATGTGGTGGTGGGCGTCCACAACATGGACCTGGGCTACGTGGCCGACCGTTGGGCCAATGTCGGCTGGCGCATTTACGACGGGCTGCTGCTGGCCTTTGCCTTCGCGCACGGCGTCAACGGCCTGCGTCAGGTGCTGAATGACTTCATTCACAAGCCCACCGGCCGCCTGGTCCTGAACTGGGGATTGTTCATTTTCTGGCTGTCCATCACCGCGATCGGTTTTATCGCGCTGATCGGCGGCGTCAATCAGCAATTCCCGCTGCAATAAGCCACAGGAGATCATCATGACACAAATGCATACTTTCGATGTGGTCATCGTTGGCGCGGGCGGCGCCGGGTTGATGGCTGCCCTGTACGCTTCCCGCAACGCAAAGACGGCGGTCTTGAGTAAGCTTTACCCCATCCGTTCGCACACCGGGGCAGCTCAGGGCGGCATCGGCGCGGCGCTGGGCAACCTGGAGGAAGACCACTGGGAGTGGCATGCCTTTGATACGGTCAAGGGCTCCGATTACCTGGGCGACCAGGATGCCATCGAGTTCATGGG
>CALMIB010000119.1 GCA_937863945.1 uncultured Longilinea sp. | reverse complement strand
GCTCTACAACACCGGCAACACCACCCGCCAGATCATGGCCGAAATCATGCAGGCCAACCTGGCCGCCGTCAACGAGAAGTTCGTGATCGAAGTCCTCGGTCTGCCCTGGCCGGCCTACCTGGCTGCTCAGCGCGCTCACAAGATCCCGATCATGACCGCCGGCTGGTTGGAAGACATCCATGATGCCCACAACTGGTACCAGCCTTACACCACCGGCACCTATGGCGCCCGCCAGAATATGCCCGATGACATGAAGGCTGAGTTCAAGGCGCTGCTGGATGAAGGCGTGAGCCTGGTTGACCCGGCCGCCCGCCACGAAGTGTACAAGCAGTTCAACCAGAAGTACTACGACTACGTTCCTGGCATCCCGCTGGTGCTGGCCACCTCCCACGGTTACGAACAGTCCTGGGTGGAAGGCCGCATTATGAACCCGATCTTCTCCGGCAACTACTTCCGCACCATCTCGAAGTCCGCTGCCGCCAAGGATCCGACCTCCTACGTCGATGCTACGATCGGCGACGCCGACACCTTCGATCCGGCCCTGGCCTACGACACCTCCAGCGGCGAGATCATCCAGAACGTTTACGAAACCCTGGTGTTCTACGATGGCGATGCCACCGACAAGTTCGTGCCGCAACTGGCCGAATCTTGGACCGTTTCCGATGACGGCAAGGTGTGGACCTTCCAGATCCGCCAGGGCGTGAAGTTCCATGAAGGCGGCGATCTGACCCCGTCTGACGTGGCCTACTCCTTCCAGCGCGGTTTGCTGCAGGGCGGTTATTCCTCCCCGCAGTGGCTGCTGGCCGAACCCTTCTTCGGCGTTGGCATGGATGATATCACCATGCTCGTGGACGAAGGCGCTTCCGCTGACGACCGCGAAGCCCTGGCCGCCAACGATCCCGCCAAGCTGGTTGCTGCTTGCGAAACCGTCAAGGCCGCCATCGTGGCCGATGACGCCGCCGGCACCGTCACCATGACGCTTGCCCAGCCCTGGGGCCCCTTCCTGCCGACGATTGCGAACGGCTGGGGTTCCATCATGGACATGGAATGGGTGCAGGCCAACGGTGGTTGGGACGGCTCCTGCGACACCTGGCAGAACTTCTACGGCATGGTCTCCGCTGACGATCCCTTCTCGGCGATCGCCAACGGCACCGGCGCCTTCAAGCTGGATCACTGGACCCCCGGACAGGAAATCGTCCTGACCAAGTTCGATGGTTACTGGGGCGAGCCCGCCAAGTTGGACCGCGTGACCTTCAAGATCATCCCTGAATTCGGTACCCGCTTTGCCATGCTCCAGGCTGGCGACGCCGACAGCATCGACGTCTCCGTCGAGAACCGGCCGCAGGTCGATCCGTTCGTGGGTGTGATGCGCGTTTACGACCCCGAAACCAATGCCTACGGCGACGAAGTGGCCGTGTGTGCCTATGATCCAAACAAGCTGGGCCAGGAAGCCTTCACGGCTTGCGGCCCCGGCGAGACCGGTTTGGATCAGCCGCTGCGCCTGTACATTGGCCGCCCGGGCCTGCAGCAGGACGTCATTCTGTTCAATTTCCTGATTGAATAGAACCGTGTAACCGTTTTTGAAAATGAGCCTGCGGGGACCTTAACCCGTCCCCGCAGGCTTCTCTCCCCCCCCGAATTTTGCTCTGTGGAATGGGTTGAAAATATCAGCATGGGTTTCAATCCATTCCGAACGGCAAAATCTCCAGTTGAGGTGTGTCGATGACCAATTATATTATCCGCCGCCTGCTGCTCATCCCGGTCCTGTTATTTGGCATCACCGTGATCATCTTCGCGATGATCCAGACGCTGGGGCCGGTGGAACGCTCGGCCCTGTACGTGCGCGATTTTCCCAAGAATGACAAACAGATTCAAGGAATTATCACCCGATACGGCCTGGACAAGCCGCTTTATGAGCAGTACTGGCGCTGGCTGGTTGGACACGTGGACACGATCACCGGTGAACGCAAGGGCGGCATCCTGTACGGCGATTTTGGTTACTCCCGCACCGCCTCGCAGGACGTGATCGACCTGATCAAGAACCGCTTCCCCAATACGCTGGACCTGGCGCTGTGGACGGTGTTCCCAATGCTTTCGGTGGGCATCTGGCTGGGGGTGCAGGCAGCCGTCCATCAGAACGGCTGGATCGATCAGGCCGCGCGCATCTTCAGCATCGTGGGCACCTCCTTCCCGACCTTCGTGTTCGGCCTGCTGGTGCTGATGATCTTCTATGCCAACCTGGGGTGGTTCCCGCCGGGCAAGATGTCCGACTGGGTCAGCCAGTTGATTTTCTCCGGCCAATTCAACCAGTACACCCATCTGCTCACCATCGATGCCCTGCTGAACGGCCGCCTGGACGTCTTCTGGGATGCGCTCAGGCACATGATTTTGCCGATCATCACGCTTTCCTACATCAACTGGGCCACCTTTGTGCGCGTGACGCGCTCCTCCATGCTGGAAACCCTGCGCCAGGAATATGTCATCACCGCACGCGCCAAAGGTCTGGCTGAGAGTACTGTCATCAACAAGCATGCCCGCCCCAACGCGATGATCCCGGTGACCACCATGGCCGGCTTCTCGGTGGTGGGTTTGCTGGGCGGCGTGGTCATCACCGAAACGGTCTTCAATTATCCGGGCATCGGCAAGGCGGCAGCGGACGCGGCCAGCAACCTGGATGTGGTGACGGTGCTGGGGCTGGCGGTGTTCAACGGTTTAATTTTGATCGTCGCCAACCTGGTCGTCGATATCCTGTACGGCGTCATCGATCCGCGCGTGCGCTTGTCATAAGGAGCCTTTTATGAGTGTCGCAAATCCTCCCGTTGGTGATAACAGCCTGCTGCGCGACGCGCTGCCCGAACGCAAGATCGGGAAAGTGGAAAAATTCCTGGGCCCCGAAAACTACCGCATCCTCACCGGCCTGCTGCGGACGCCGGCTTCGGTCATTGGTTTTGTCCTGATCGCGCTGTTCGTCATCGTGGCCCTGGCCGCGCCGGTGATCGCTCCGCCGGTCACCTCCGATCCCTATCGCATTCCGCGCGACGGCTTCGGCGCCGAGCCAAAGCCGATGGGCGCCGAGTGGAAGAAGAACGTGCCGGACGTGCCCTTCTGGTACACGCCGCTCACCGGCAAAACCGAATGGGTGCACCTGCTGGGAACCGCCCAGGGCCAGTATGACATCTTCTACGGCCTGGTGTGGGGTTCCCGCACCGCCTTCAAGACCGGTTTCATCGTTGTCTTCCTGACCTTTCTGATCGGCGTGATTATCGGTTCAACCTCGGCCTATTACGGCGGCATTCTCGACAATATCCTGATGCGCATTGTGGATATTTTCATGACGTTGCCCTACATCCTGGCGGCCCTGATCTTCTCGGCCGTGCTGACGCCGATCATGCAAAACAAGCTGTTCGCGCCCATCCTGGCGATGGTCACGTTTGGCTGGATGGGCTACGCGCGCATCATCCGCGGCGATATCCTCTCCATCAAGGAACGCGACTACGTGCTGGCCGCGCGGGTGGTGGGCGTCAAAGACGGGCGCATCCTGTTCCGCCACATCCTGCCCAACGCCATCTTCCCGGTGATGGTGCTGGCCTCGCTCGACATCGGCGGCATTGTGCAGTCCTTCGCGGCGCTGTCGTTCCTGGGCATCGGCCTGCCGGTGGGCTATGCGGACTGGGGCCAACTGCTCAGCTTCGCGCGCAACTGGATCACCAGCCTGCAAGATTACTGGTACATCGTGGTCTGGCCGGGCCTGGTGCTGATGCTGTTTGTGATGGGCTGGAACCTGGTCGGCGACGCGGTGCGTGACGTGCTCGACCCGCGCATGCGCGGCAAGTCATAGCCCGGAAAACTTCCGTTTTGGTACCAGACAATTCCCCCGCGGCGCGCCGCGGGGGAATTTTTGCGGCCCGATGCGGAGCGAATCAACAGGTATAATGGGATCGGCGCGCAAGCCGTGCGCCATACCTTCCTGAACCGGAGAGCCCCCGTGAATTCTCGATCCTTCACGCGAAGATTATCCCTGCTGACGGCGCTGACCGTCTTGGGCCTGCTGCTGGCGGCCTGCCAGCCGGCCGGCCCGACCGCCGCGCCCACGCCGGCGCCCACCGAGGCGCTGCCCCAGGCCAGCCCCACGCCGGCGCCCCCGGCGAGCCTGACCGTGTGCCTGGGCGAGGAGCCGCAAACCCTGTTCGCCTACGGCAG
>CALMIB010000118.1 GCA_937863945.1 uncultured Longilinea sp. | reverse complement strand
ACGCTTTTCCAGCCGGATGAAGGGGGCCATTAATGTCATCAACCACCCATCCCGTGACGGATTATTCGCATAAACTGGCGACCAACCGGCTGGGGCTGTGGCTCTTCATCGTGTCAGATGCCTTTGTATTCGGCGGTTTGATGGTGTCGCGGTTTTACCTGTTGGGCGACCGCCGGCCGGACCTGGATTCAACCCTGGGATTGATTGTCACGGCGGTGCTGCTCATCAGCAGTTTCTTTATGAACCGGGCTGAGGTTTCGATTGCGCACGGCGACCGCAAGGGCATGGTCATCAACGCTCTCGTTACGCTGGTACTGGGGGTGGGCTTCCTGGCCGGCGTCGTTGGTGTGGAATGGCAACTGGCGCCGTTTGGCCCGGCGGACGGCCCGGAAGGGGCGGTTTTCTACATGATGACCGGCATGCATGCTTTTCATGTGCTGACCGGTGTGCTGTTCCTGATTGTAATCGTGCGCAACGGATTGAAGGGCAAATACACCGCCGAACGCCACTGGGGGGTCGAAGCTGCGGCCAACTACTGGCACTTCGTCGATGTGGTGTGGATCTTCTTCTATCCGGCGTTGTATTTGATCGGTACGGTTTAAAGCGGCAGGCATGAAAAAGAACTGGTTCTGGCTTGCTTTGCTCTTGCTCATCGGGTTAATCAGCGTGTGGGGCATTGTGTTCGCCCGCCCCTACGCGCTGCGCGGCTCCGAGTTGCTGCCGGCTGCCCCCGCGCCCGAGATCGATTTACCGCAGGCCGGCGGCGGGCATTACCAGTTGAGCGAGCGGGGCGACCGGCCGGCGGTGATATTCTTCGGGTACACCAATTGCCCGGATGTCTGCCCGGCGACCATGGCCGAGTTCAAGCAGGTGCGCGCCGAGTTAAAGAGTTCCGCGGAGAGCATCGACTTCCTGTTCATTACCGTGGATCCACAACGCGACACGGTTGAGCGCATGGCCGCCTACTTGAAGGGCTTTGACCCGGGCATCATCGGTCTGACCGGGAGCGAAGAAGACCTCGCGGAAGTCTGGCAGGCCTACGGCGTGTACCGACAGGTCGTACCGGGAGAAAACCCCGAATTTTACACGGTGGATCACACCAGCCGGCTGTACGTGATCGATTCACACGGCAACCTGCGCCTGACTTACCCGTTCGGCACGCCGGTGACCGACATTGCTGCTGACTTGCGCTATCTGCTGCGGGAGAAGTAAAATGACCCCTTTTGGCAAGGCCATCTTGCAACGGGTTCTGCTTTCGCTGGGCATTGCGCTCCTGCTGGGGATAATCATCTCGGAAGGTTCGTTTTTCCTGCAGCGCACGCAACTCGACCGCATGCCGGACCAATTTGAATTGCTGGTTCCGGTGGGAACCGCTGAACGCATTCAGGCCGGCTTGCCGGTGCCTTCGCTGCCGGATAACATGACCTTTGTGGAAGGGGATGTCATCCTGGTTAAAAATGAAGACCTGGTCAGCCACCAACTGGGACCGATCTGGGTGCCGGCGGGCTCCACCGGCAAATTGACCCTGGAGAATCCAAACAGTTACACGCTGACCTGCTCCTTTCAACCCAGTCAGCGGCTTGGGCTGGAGGTGCGCCCGCGCGTGACCGGTGAAATTCGCGTACAGGGTCTGCTGGCGGTGGCTGCGCCGACCAGCGTGCTTGTAATGTTGTACCTTTTGGTGCTCAAACCGCTGCCGAAAGCCGATCGACCGGAAGGGTTAGAAGAATGAAATCCAACAGTTTCTGGTCTGTGCGTTGGATTTTGACCACCCTGTTGGCGATTGCCGGGGTGGCGGTGCTGGCACGGTTGGGTATCTGGCAGTTGGACCGGCTGGCGGAGCGGCGCGTATTTAATGAACGCGTACTGTCACAATTGCAGGCCAGCCCGCTGGATTTGAACCAGGCGGAAAATCAGGCGGCGGATTTGTACAATATGGAATACCGCTCCGTGAGCGTGAGCGGGGAGTATGACTTCAGCCAGGAAGTGCTGCTGCGCAACCAGGCGCTGGATGGGCAGCTAGGTTTCCACGTACTCACTCCGTTGCGCATAGCCAATTCAGATCGGGCGGTGCTGGTGGACCGCGGATGGATTCCATTTGACCAGTCCGCTCCGGACCTGCGCGCGCAATATCAGGAGCCGGGGATGGTGGTTGTGAATGGCGTGATTCGCCGTCCGCAGTCGAAACCGGATTTCGGCGGCATTCCCGACCCGCCGCTGGCAGACGGTGAGACCCGCCTGGACGCGTGGAATATTGTTAACCTGGAGCGGATTCAACTCCAGGTGGACTTGCCGCTGCTACCGGCGTATATCGTTCAGTCGCCGGATCCAGGCTGGAGTGGACTGCCCGCCCGGCAACAGGTATTGCCTGAAATCACCGAAGGGTCGCATTTTGGGTACGCGCTGCAATGGTTCACCTTCGCGAGCATTCTGGCCCTGGGCTATCCCTTTTTTGTGCGCCGGCAATTACGCCAGTCTGCCGGTCCTGAACCGCAATGATCCGCGGCTCGGGTCGGATGATCTGTGGGGAGGAATAATTTTATGAAGATGCAACAGAATCAGGACAGCGAACGGTTGGGTGGCCGCTACTGGATCCTGGCGGCGGCGGTATTGGTGTTTTTGACGATTGTGCTTGGAAATGTCACTCGGAGCAGCAGCGCCGCGGAAGCCTGCCCGGATTGGCCGACCTGTTACGGCCAGTTGGCGCTGCCTGTTGACCAGCTTGGCAGGATATCCATGCTGCACCGCCTGTTATCAGCAGCCGCGCTGGTTGTCACCGTGGTTGCCTGGGCGCGGATCTCCATTCGAAGAGCTTCCAGTCATTGGGTCCGGCGGCCGCTGGCTGCTGCGGCGTCCATGCTGCTGGTGCAAACCGGCCTGGGCGCCGGAATGGCCCAGGGCGACGCGCCGCCGTCAGTTAGCGGGTTGCACCTGGGGCTGGCTTTGCTGTCATTGGGTTGTCTCCTCACGGCATTAATGGCCGCGTTTGCCCAGCCCAATGAAACAGCGCGTCTGCCTCAAAGTGCAAAGGTGCCGTTCAACCGGCTTTCGGCGATCACAACAGCATTGATCTTTTTGCTGCTGCTCAGCGGCGCGCTGGTCACGGCCACAGAAGGCGGTGCAGCCTGCCCCGGTTGGCCGTTATGCGGCGGTCTGTTGCCCTCCAATGGCGCAGCCTGGCTGGCTTTCGGCCACCGTCTGATCACGCTGGCGGCAGGCTTTTTGATCACTTACCAGTTTTTTCGCGCCTGGCGCGGACAGCGCAGCCAGCCGGTTCAACTCAGCGCAGCCACCGGCGCGATGATCTTGCTGCTTGGTCAGGTGCTGGTCGGAGCGCTCAAAGTGCAGCGCGGTTTTCCGGCGGAGCTGATGGGGTTGCACGCAGCCAGCGCAGCGGCCCTGTGGGGTGTGCAGGTGGTGCTGGTTGCCTCGGCCTGGTTTTCCGGGCGGACCTCCGCGGAAGAGCGTGAGGAGAGCCTTCAACCGCTTCCCCCGTTTGGCCAGCGGGCGCGCGATTTCCTGATGTTGAACAAGCCCATTATCGTGTTGCTGCTGCTGGTCACCACCTACGCGGGCATGGTGGTCGGTGCGAAACAACTGCCCGGTTTGGGATTGACCTTTTGGACGATGCTGGGCGGCGCGCTGGCCGCCGGCGGCTCGAGCGCGCTCAACCAGTATATTGACCGCGAACTGGACAAGCGCATGCAGCGCACGGCCAAACGTCCGCTGCCGGCAGGCCGGCTCACCCCCGCGGAAGGCCTGGCCTATGGATTAGGCGCATGCCTGCTCGCCTTCTTCCTGATGGCCGGATTTGTCAATCTGCTGGCTGCCCTGCTCTCGCTGGCAGGGATGATCTATTACGTGCTGCTGTACAGCATCTGGTTGAAACATGTCACCGTGCAGAACATTGTCATCGGCGGCGGCGCCGGCGCCATTCCGCCGCTGGTTGGATGGGCGGCTGCCACCGGCAGCCTGAACATCCCGTCGATGTTTCTGTTTGCGCTGGTATTTCTGTGGACGCCCGCACACTTTTGGTCGCTGGCACTGGTTCGGGAAAAGGATTATGCGCGCGGCGGCGTGCCCATGCTGCCGGTGGTGCGCGGCGAGCGGGAAACGCGCAAACAAATCTTCATATACACCTTGCAACTGGTTGCCCTGACGCTATTAATGCCGGCGTTACAGATCACCGGCAGCATCTTCCTGGTTTCGGCTGTGGTGCTCGGATTGTGGCTGCTACACGCGGCTTACCGCGTGCTGCGCAATGGCGGCAACAAAAACGCGCACCTGATGTACCGATATTCCAGCATGTACCTGGCTTTCATCTTTCTGGCGATGATGATCGACGCACTGGCGTAGCCTGTCAAAAGCAAACCGCCGTGGGGGAACCCTGCGGCGGTAAATTTTTTGGAATGCATTTACTGCAAGCGCAGTAAAGTTTTTCCTTTGCTCCACAGGTCTTCCAGGCGGTAATACTCGCGTTGTTGGGCGGAAAACAGGTGCACAACGGTATCACCGAGGTCAACCACGATCCAGCCGGTCTGCGAGGCGCCTTCTATTTTGCTGTTCAGGTCAAACTGCGCATCGATGCCATCCGAAATGGCCCTGGCGAGAGCATCCAACATGCGGTCGCTCGTGCCGGTGGCAAAGATGAAATAATCGGTAAAACTGGAAATGTCGTGCACATCCAACAAAACGATATTTTCGCCTTTTTTATCTTCCAGAATGTTCACGACGGAGCGTGCAACTTCAATAGTGTTCAGAACTCACCTCATGAAATTGGATTTGGACAATTCTAGCATAACTCGGTCCCATATTGCAACTTGACGGTCGTCAGGTTCGGAAGGCCGCGACGTGAATGGGCGTATAGACCGCGCCGCCGGGCAGCAGGTCGCTGCGGAAGAGGGTCACGGTTTTGACTGTGACGGCAGCATTGAGCGCCGCCGGGAAACGCACGAGAAGCTCGCCGATTTTACGGATTTCGTCCGGGGAGGCATTGTGCGACAGCCTTCCCAGGGTGAGGTGGGGTGAGGAGGGGCGGTCTTCGGCCGCGTACCCCAGCCGCAGCGTTTCGGCTTCAATGCTGCGCTGAATGGCAGCCAGCGCAGGCGGCGCTTCGACGCCTACCCAGATCACGCGCGGGCGTCGCAGGTTGGGAAATGCCCCCAGGGACGTCAGGGTGAGTTCCATCGGGGCGTACCGGGCTGCTTCGCTGGTGATGACCTTCTTGAGGATTTCCAGGTTCGCCGGAGAGGTATCGCCCAGGAATTTCAGGGTGACGTGGATATTGTGTTCGGGCACCCAACGGACGGCATCGCCGGCCAGCGGTTTTAGCTGGCGGATGACATCCCCCAGTTTTTTCTGGACGTCACTGTTTAAATCGATTGCAATGAAGGCGCGGATGGCAGTCATGGTTCACGCGGGAGGGAGCTATGGGGCGGATTCTTGAATGGGAATTTCCAGCGTCAACGGGTCGGCTTTTTCAAACTGCAACGTCACGGTGATCGTACCGCCGGTGTTCAGGTCATCCTTCAGGCCGATCAGCATAATGTGCAAGCCGCCGGGTTTCAACTCCACGGAGGATTGCGCCGGAAGCTCCACCGGCCCGGCCGGACGCATCATCATGGTGCCGTTTGCATCCATCGAGCTCATATGGATTTCGACTGAATCGGCGGAATCGCTGCTGGCGCTTACCAGCGCATCCGGGCTGTCCAGCGAATTTTGCAGGATCATGTACGCCGCCGAGTTGCCGCCGGCGCTGCCGGGACGCGCCCAGGCCGCCTTTGCCGACAGGCTGGCGGTTTTTGGCTGACAGGCCGCCGTGATCCCAAGCAAAAGTAGAAGAACAAAGATTTTCCAAAGTTTTTTCTTCATGCGCGCTCCACAGGTCTAAGGATAAAAAAGGGGTCATTCCCCTGCCAAGCACCAGTATATAACAAGGAAAATTCATGTCAAGCGATCTCGCGGTTGACAACCGGTTGCAAACCGCAAACCGATGCCTACTTTCATTTTGTTTTGAAATGTGGTATAAGGGAATTGCCCTGCTGTGTTCGTGATGCGGCAAGACCGGTTTTGAGCCAACACGTTTTAAATGGGATCCATGATCACGGTTGTGACGCGATAGGCTTCGGCCAAGGCAGATCCCCCGTGGAGGTTCCCAACCTGCGTTAGCAGGTTCAAAACTATGCAGCACACGGCGCGGCGGGGTCTTGTTGTTAACCAGTGGTTGGTCTGATGGGTTGCCAATTGTCAATGTGACTTGAGTCACATACCCGAATCCCCGGCTTACATTAAAATAGAATAAGAATTTATCCTTCGGCGCAAAGAGGATTTCATGAAACTTCCCCTGGTCGTTGGAATCGTGGCGCTGATTGCGGTCCTCGGCGTTGGCCTGTATGCCACCAACTTTACAGCCTACCTGGGCGACAACCCCACTACCTGTAACAATTGCCACGTCATGGATTATGTCTATGAAGGCTGGTATCACGCCAGTCACCAGAATTTTACAACCTGCAACGACTGCCACACGCCGCACGCATTGATCCAAAAATATTTTATCAAGGCGCGTTCAGGCGTCAACCACGTCACCCACTTCACGCTCGGCAACATCCCGGAGCCGCTGCGCGCCAAACCCGATACAGACAACATCATCCAGGGCAATTGCCTGCGCTGCCACGAAACCACCGTTTCGGCAATCGCGGATGGAACCATGGATTCGGGTCGCTATTGTTTTGATTGTCACCGCAACACTGCCCACGGCCCGCGGGGCATCACCATTTTGCCTTACCAGGATCAAGGATTGTACGCACCTGAAATTACGAACAAGGAGTGAACCATGCTGAAGAAATTTACCCCCATTCAAATCATCGTTTCAGTAATCATCCTTGTCCTGGCGGCGGTCATTATTGCGCTGCTGATCTTCATGAAGAACCAACCCGCCCAAACGCGCGGCATTCCGCCGTTGATTGAGATCAGCGCGATGGAGCCCGACAGCAGCAAGTGGGGACAAAATTTTGCCAACCAGTACTCTTCGCTGCAGAAGACCCTGACGAACAACACGCGCACAACCTTTGGCGGATCGGAGCCGTTTGAAAAACTGGATGTGGATCCGATGCTGCGGACATTGTTTGCTGGGTATTCCTTCAGTAAGGGTTATGGGGAAGACCGCGGCCATCTGAATGCGCTGGCAGATGTCCGCAATACCCCGCGCTTGAGCGATACCACACCCGGCACGTGTTATTCATGCAAGAGTTCCAACAATCCCGAGTTGTGGGCCGAAATGGGCATGCGCCAGTACGATTCGCTCAAATTCTCGCAACTTACCGAAAAGATCACCGAGCCGATCGGATGCGCGAATTGCCATGAAGCCAATACCATGCGCCTGATCGTCACCAATCCCGCGCTCGATGAAGCCCTGAAAGCGCAAGGCAAGGATTGGCAGACCTTCACGCGCCAGGAAATGCGCACCGTCGTGTGCGCCAACTGCCATGTCGAGTACTACTTCGAAGGGGACGATAAATACCTGACTCTGCCCTGGGCAAACGGCACTTCGATTGATGAAATCGACGCGTACTACGATGAAGAAGGCTTCACCGACTGGACACACCCCGACAGCGGCGCGGCCATGATCAAGATGCAGCACCCCGATTACGAACTGTTCAGCTACGGCAGCACGCATTACAACGCCGGAGTTTCGTGCGCCGACTGCCACATGCCCTACACGCGCGACGGCGCGGTCAAATACTCGTCGCATGATGTGCATTCGCCGCTGCTCAACCCCTCGCAGGCATGCGGGCAATGCCATACCGATGTGCCCTATGTGGTCGAGCGCGTGACCACCATCCAGAACCAGGTCAACGAGACCATGCTGGCGACCGAACAGGCAATCGTGGATGCCATCGCGGCCATCAAAGCGGCAGCCGCGCTGAAGACGGCGGATGCCGGCTTGCTGGAGGAAGCGCGCGTTCTCCACCGCAAGGCGCAGTTGCGCTGGGATTTCATTGCCGCTGAGAACAGCATGGGCTTTCACAATCCTGAAGAGGCGTTACGCATCCTGGCGGATGCCACCAATCTGGCCCGGCAGGCACAGTTGAAGGCGCTCCAGGCGGCGCCTTCGGCTGCCAGGGTCGCCCAACAATAAATCCAACCTGCGCAATTCATGAAACGGCGGGGAATGTCTCGCCGTTTCATTGATTAACGGTTGGGAGGATTGGCCCAGCTATCCAGGATCGCGCGGTCCAGGATCTCGATCCGGCGGCGCCGGCAGCGGATGGCGCCGGCTTCCTCCAGTTCGGTCAGCGCGCGCGAGACTACCTCGCGCACGGTGCCCAGGCGCGCGGCCAACTGCTCCTGTGTGTACGAGTGGTCCTCCGGCAGGCGCAGCAGCAGGCGTGCCAGGCGGTTGGGGACTTGCATAAACGCCAGTTGCTCGATCAGTTCGAGCATGTTCCGCAAATTCTCCGCCAACCGTTGGATGACTGCGAAGCCTTGCTCCGGGTGCCGCTGGATGGTGCGGGTCATCACATCCCGCGGGATCAGCAGCAGCGTGCAGTCTTCCAAGGCGTCCACGTTGATCGGGTTGCGACCGCCGTCAAAAACGGGCACTTCATTAAACGACATGCCTTTTTCAAAAACAGTGAGGATCAATTCCCGGCCGGTGGGTGATAATTTGAATAATTTGACGCTGCCGTCGATCAGGCTGAACAGGCCATCACAGGGATCGCCTTCCACCAAAATGGTCTCGCCGGCGCTGTACTTTTGGATCACCACGCCGCGCTGCAACTCGGCCAGGACCGCGGGGGCAAAACCGGCACAGAAGCGGCAGTTTTGCAGGTGAGCCAGTTTGGCATCAGCCGGAACGTTCAGTACGACCATCGTGGATCCTGAAGAGTGAATGATTGGATTCTATGCTTGATTATAGCGAAAACGGTTTTCTCAAATATCTTTTGGGGCAAGCAGGATGCAGACCGGGGCTGTTCCCCCAGTATTTTTCATTGACAGGCTTTCTCAAAGTCAGTAAACTTTAATCGAAGGGCACAAAGGAGGCGGGCAATGATTGTATACCGGTTGGTGATGCGCTCAGGTCCAAACGCGGGCCAGGTTTACCCGCTCGAAAAAACCGAATTATCCATCGGACGCGATCTGAGCAACGATATCATCGTCAACGATCCTGAGGTTTCGCGACGGCATTTGCGATTGTTCCTGCAGGGCAACCAGTACGGCGTCGAGGACCTGGGTTCGACCAATGGCACCTTTGTGAACGGACAGCGCCTGGCCGGGCCGTACGTCCTTCATCCGGGCGAGTTTCTGACGCTGGGCGAGCGCATCAATTTCGTTTACGAGATGGTTGACACGGATGCTACCGTGGCCTCCATTGGCACGCAATTGCGCCAGGAGGCTCCCGCGCAGGTTGAACAGCCCAAACTTCCCGTAGCGCCGCCGCCATTTTCCATGCCCTCCTATTCCACCCCGCAACCGGCCAACGTCTATGAACCGGTGGTGCCGCCGGATCAAGGTTCCTGGTTGGACCAGGCGGAGGATCAAAATCCCAACCTTTACCAGCATCCGGCGGCTGCACCCGTTGCCGGCGGCTACGCCGGACAGATGCCAGACCAGCCGGCTGCGCCAGCTCCCGCGAAAAAGAAATTATCCAACTGGGCTTTAATCACCATCATTGTGGTTGCCTTGCTGGTGGTGCTCTGCCTGGTGTTTGTGGTGGTGGATGCGTTGAATCTGTACTGTGCGCTCTTCCCGAAACTGGTGAACCTGTTCGTGCCCGGCTATTGCCGGTGATGTTGAACACCAAACGGGCAGGTTCGCTGCCCGTTTTTTTAATGACTTCTAATTTCTGGTCAACTGATTTTGTGGGATAATGGATGCAACCTCATGAAAAAGGAGTATGAAGATGGCTAACCCGGCAGAACCCAAAACCGATACGATTGCTGAAACCGAGAATTACCTGGCCTGGAAAGCGGACGAACCCGACGGCGAGACCACATATCACCTGGAACTCAACAACGTCACGCTGCACTTCTTCACTGAAGAATGGGTGGAATTGCTCGAACTGGCCCGCGCCCTGGTGAAAGAAGCTGACCGCAGATAACCCCCCTGCCTTTCGAACGGTTAACTAAAACCGGGATGGCGATCTCTTTTTCCATCCCGGTTTTTGTGTTAATGATCGGGATGCGTCAGGAACGAGTAACAAACGCGCCGCGGATCATCTCCTCGTCGAAGAACCCGGTGCGTTCCGCTATGGCATACTGATAAATCGCCGCGGAATAAATGGCGTTGAGCGTGGAGTGGACCAGACCTATCAAAACAAAGGCCAGCACCAGGCTCACAGCCAGCACGATGACGCCCCAGATGATTTCGGCGGTGATGAGCAAATAAAAGACGGGCAGGCTAATCAGGATGAGGCCAAAAACGATCAGGCCGAAAATCGCGCCGACGCCGAAGTTCGCAATGATCTGCTCGCCCCAGGTCTTCTTGAGCAGCGCCGTGCTGCGCTGGATGGCCTGAACGGGGCCGATGCCTTCGACGGCCAGGATGGGAACGACCAGGAAGGTGGCGATGTTCCAGGCGAAGCCGAGCAGCGAGACGACCAGTCTTCCCAGGCCGCGGCTGCGTTCAGAAACGAGCCGCAGCAGCATACCCACTGTGGCGGCGATGGCGGCGTATCCCAAGATGGGTCCTAAATGGCTGAATGCAATGCGGAAACCGTCGCCCACCGTCGGATCGCCACCTTTCAGGCGGATGGTTGCCGCACCCACCAGCGCAGTATTGGCAAAAAAGATCACAAAATATTGCACGATGTAAAAGAGAAACAGGGTCAGGTAATCAATCGCCGGGAATCCATTTTCCGCGCCCAGGCTGATGCCGCCGCTCAGGAATAACGGAATGGCGAAAGCGGCGGTGACGAACAACGAGGCAATGGCTGAAATTATTGGGAAGACCAGCAGTTCCTTGTCGGCCGCCAGCACGCGAGCGCTGGCTTTGATCAGTTCCCAACTTCGTGAAAACCGGTTCATGCCTTCCTCCTAAGAATTTTCTTTCAGGTGGCTGGAAGGTTTCCCCTTACCCAGTTCTTGCGAGCGTTCATATGCAGCCCAGATGGCGCGGGAAATGGCAGTACGGAATCCGGCTTTTTCCAGGTAATAAATGGCTTCCGCCGAGGTGCCGCCGGGTGAGGTGACTTCATTGCGCAGCGCCGCGGGGTGAGACTTCTTGCGGCGCGAGTATTCCACCGAGCCGCTGACCGTTTGCAGCACCAATTGCTCGGCGATGCGGCGCGGAAAGCCCAGGTGGACGCCGGCGTCGATCATGGCCTCCAGGAACATGAATACATAGGCCGGCCCGGTGCCTGAAAGCGCGGTGGCCATGTCAAGGTAGTTTTCCTCTTCAACGAACACCTCCTGGCCGAGCGCGCCCAGGACCTGGCGGGCCAGTTCCTGCTGCGCGGGCGAGCTGCCGGACGAGGCTGTCCAGACGGTGATGCCCTCG
>CALMIB010000117.1 GCA_937863945.1 uncultured Longilinea sp. | reverse complement strand
CACGCAGACCGACGTCACGCAGGGTACGCACGTAGGCGAGGAAGGCGGGCAGGCTGGTGAGGTGACTGCGATGTGCATCGGCGAGCAGTTTTTCGACGTTGCGCAGCATGCGCGCGCCATTCGGAACGCTGGATAGGATCGCGTGATAGCCGGTGAGGTCGAGCAGGCGTTTGAGTACAGCGGAGGCGGGGGCGCGGCCCGCGAAGGCACGAAGTTCCACGAGGATGGCACAGGCGCGCTGGTGAGAAGGGACGGGCGAGGCGGTGAGGGCGGGCCACACCGGCTGCCCCTCTCCCGATTCCAGGAGAGGGGAGAAGCGTAGCTGGTAGATTTCGGCGTCAGGAAGGGCAAAGGCGGGGGAGCGAAGCAGACCAACCAGGGCCAGGTCGTCGGTGGGATCGACGATGGCGACGAGGGCGTTGAGCAGGTCGCGGATTTCGGGGCGGTCGTAGAATCCGCGCCCGGCGACGGTGACGAAGGGGATTCCAGCGGCTTCGAGTGCGGTTTCGTAGGCCGGGAATCCGGCAGAGGCGCGAAAGAGCAGGGCAACATCGCCCCAGGCGAATTTTTCGACCTCGTGCAGTTCGCGCAGGCGGCTGGCGAGGGCTTTGGAAGCAATCTGGCGGCCTTCATCGGCGTTTTCACCCAATCCGAGGTGAATTTCGACGTAGGGCGGCCGGATTTGTTCGCGGGCGGGTTGGGCGCGGTGAGGACGCAGCGGAGCAAAAGGGACGAGATGAGGGCGGGCGGGGTCGTCAGTTTCGCCGAGGATGGGAGCGAGCAATTGATTGAGGGTTTCGAGCAGTTCCCGGTGCGCGCGGAAGGTCAGATCGAGATCGATCCGCTCGCCGCCAGAGGCGAGGACGTCAGCCTGCACCTGGCGAAAAACGGAAACGTCTGCGCCGCGAAATCTGTAGATGGATTGTTTGCTATCTCCCACAATAAACAGGTCTATCTTAGCGGAGTTTTGCGTACCATCAGGATCGCCCAGGTTGAATTGGTTTTCCTTCGCGACCCTGGCATGCTTTGCGGTTAAATTTTTGGGGGTGAAGCCAGTGAGCGCATACACAATCTGGCGCTGGCGTTCGTTGGTGTCCTGGAATTCATCTACCAGCACGGCGCGCAGATCGGTTTGCAGGCCGACGCGGACGGCGGGATGGCTGGTCAGCAGGCGGGCGGCGCGGCCTTCGAGGTCGTCGAAGTCGAGGGATTGGCGCTCGTCTTTGAGGCGCTGGTATTCTTGCAAAACCTGGTCGAACAGACGCGCCAGGGCGGGAAGTTGGGCAGCCACCTGCTCATCCAGCGCGAAGCGGGCTTTTTCGGCCAGGAATTTGAGGTTTTCATCATAAACCAGGCGCAGTTCGCTCATCGATTTGCGCACACTTTCGAGGTCGGCACCATTCCAGTTGTCTTTTTTACCTTGCGTGGAGGTGGCTTTGCGTAAATCGGCGAGTCTGGCGAGAACTACATCCCAATCTTTGGCGGCGCGGGCAGATTGGGATTCGTCCCAGCGGGCAAGCACTTCGCGGCGAGCAAGTTCGAGTCGGTCATCAGGGCTTTTGGCGCTGCAGGCAGCCAGGTCAGCGAGCGCAGCCTGCCAGGCTGGTGAATATAGATGTGGGTTTAGATAATCTTGCAGGATGGAGTCAAAATTCACGACCCCCAAAACCACGTCCAGCCTGCGATCCAACAAAATTCCCAGTGCCTGGCGTAGTTCGCTTTCCTTGAGCGGGCCAAACAAGGTCACAGATTCGGCATCGTCTGCGGCCCGTGCCAGTACGGAATCAATCGCTTCGGCTTTCAGCGCGGCAGCCAGGCCTTCCTCCAGAACCGCAAAAGCCGGGTCGAGGCCGGCTTCGGCGGGGTATTGGCGCAGGATTTCGGCGCACAGGCTGTGGATTGTTCCAATTCTCGCAGAATCGATATTCAAACCGCTCGGCACGCCAGGGTCGCTCAGACTACCCTTGTTGTCCGGCGTGTCCTTCGCGGGTAAATTATTTTCTATTATCTGCGAAAGCGCATTTCTGATTCGGCTGCGCATCTCTCGCGCGGCTTTTTCGGTAAACGTAATTGCCAGAATCGAGCGCAGTGGATAACCGCGCTCCAGCAGGCGCAGGTAGCGCCCCACCAGCGAGCGGGTCTTGCCCGAACCTGCTCCGGCAGTCACGGCAATGGCCGCGTTTTCGCTAAAGACGGCGTCTTTCTGCTGGCCGGGGAAGGTTTCTTGAGAGAGAATAGACATAGTCATCTGTGATCAGTAACCAGTTCAGCGGGAACGATGGCGCTTGCGAGATTTTTTCACAGCAGAATT
The DNA here is from genome assembly GCA_937863945.1 of uncultured Longilinea sp. GTDB lineage: Bacteria > Chloroflexota > Anaerolineae > Anaerolineales > Anaerolineaceae > Longilinea. The sequence continues at coordinate 3,464 of CALMIB010000117.1, read as the reverse complement.
GGTCGAAACATCGTCAATGGGAACTTTGGGTAATTCGGGAATAACAGGTATTTCATCTGGAACAGGCATCCGAACCGGCTGGCCATCCACCGATCATTTAAACATCTTGTAGTGGCGTTTGATACGCGCCACATAATTCGTATCCTGCAAAAGGTCCCTGACAAGTTCCAACGCGGCAGGCGCAAATTTCGATTGCTGGCTGGCAGAATTTAGACCCAACCCGGTCATCTCCTTCACTGCCATTCTAGAAGTTGCAGTGTCGCCGCCGCCGAACCATTTGCAATCATATGATTCGGTTTCCCAACCATACGTTACCACGGCAATGATCTCTTTCCGTTTCCGTGATGCAATATTGAAAAATACGCGCCTGCAATCGCAGTTTTCATCGTCGCAATACGCCTCAATCAGGCCGTACTCATCGGCTGGCAAGCCGTATGGATTATTCGCAAACACGGTGGCCTGCGTGTTTCTTTCCTACCAAGTTCACTAAATCTTTCAATAAAAAGTTCGAAAGCCATCCTTAAAACCCTTTCTTATACCGCCAGCAAAATCCAACCGCCGGGCAATATCTCGGGCAGCCCTCTGCGGGCGGCTTCGGCGCAAACTTTCCGGCGCGGATGCCATTCACATGCCGGCCAACATGCGCAATCGCCACCGCAAAGGCCGAATTGATCCCATCCTCGAACTTCTCCAGTTTCAGGCTGCTGGCCTCCGCCTTCTGGATATGCCAGTAAAACCCGCTCGTCACCTGCCCCAGCCCCAGCGCCTTCTGCGCGGCGAGGGCATAAAGCGGTAATTGCAGACGGCGTCCCTCTCGCAGGTGCGCCGCAGAAATCGTCGCGCCGCCGGTCTTATAGTCAATCACCCGCAGGCTGCCGTCATCCGCCGCATCCACCCGATCAATATAACCGTGCAGGCGCACCGGCCCGGCCTCCGTCTCTAACACCAGGGACGGCGCGCCCATCCCAAACATCAACTCCTGCTTGAATGGCCGCCAGCCTTGCGAAACCTCCGCCAGCGCGGCAACCGTCTCCTCCAGCCGCTGCAGCAACTCAGCCTTTTGCAATTCCCATAATGGCGTCGGGCGGAAACCATAATCCCGCGGGGCAGTCGCAAAAACCCGTCCCGCCGTTTCCTTCAAATCCGTCCCGCTGTAGAACTCCTCCAAGATCTTATGCAGCATCGAGCCGAGCGCGCGCACATCAAAACCCTCTTCCGGCTCCTCGCGCGGCTCCAGCCCCAACCCATACGCTACAAAAAACTCAAACGGGCACGTTCCGTAACTCTCCAGTTTGCTCGCGCTCCAGCCAAACTTCACACCAAAACGGTCGCTCAAATCGAAGCCCTCGCCCTCGAATTTCCCCGCCGCCCTGGGCGCGAGTCGCGCTGTCAGTGCTTCCACGCCATTTTTCAGGTGAACGTCGAACTCCTTTGCCGCTTCCCGCCACTCGACGGAAGAGGCCGCCTCAGCCGGGTCCAGGCTATCTTCAGGACGCACCCGAACCACGCTCGGCTTCCCGGTTAGGGAGTGCATCTGCTCCCAAAACGGGGACGGCTCCCAAGTCTGACCGTCCTCCGCCAGGTAGGGCCGCGTTAACAGCAGTCTTTGCCGCCCACGGGTGACCGCCTGATAAAACAGGGTCCCCTCACCGCCATGCAGACGGGGTTCCAGCAATAAGCCGCGCTCTCGCAGCGCTGCCCGGTCACGCTCCCTAAGCAGGATGTCCTCGCGCTCCTGTTTAGGAAACTCCCCTTCCGACAGCCCCATCAGCGCGACTGCCTGGAACGACAACCCGCGCCCATCCAGCGCCGACGCCGCCATCACCCCCGATTGGGCCGGTAGCGAAAACGACGTTGTCTCCAGCGCCCCGCGCAATCTGGCAAAAAAGGCGGCGTACGTGACCGTCTCCTCGCCGATGACCGCTTCTGCCAACACCAGCCCGCGCAGTACATCCTTGAAGGCTCGCAGCGCCGCCACATCCCGCTCTGCCGTGGACAGATTGGCGCGAGCGCAGGCGACTACATTCATGCTACCGGGCTCTCCTGGCGTAAGTGCCAGGTCATCCCCCAGGATGGCTTCCACAAATGCCGTAAATTCCCGCACGGAAGCGCTTTCGGGTGGGGTGAGTAAGTCGACGAACTCGATGAAGGATGACTCGAAAGTCTGGAGACCTTCGATACTCGAAAATCGTGGGATTTTCGCCTCCGCTTCCGGGTCATCTGTTTCCTGGCGGTTTTTCGCCGCCTCAAAAGCCTCCCGCCACTGGTTAAGGCCTTTGACCACCTTTGCCGCGCGCGAAATTTTGTCGAGCAAAGAGGCCACATCCCGCCCCGGAAAATCAAAATATGGGCTGGTCCACGCTTCCATCACCCTTCTACGTGGCCAATCATCTACGGGCAGGCTCAGCAGCGAGAGCAGAGCCGAGACCGCCGGGTTCTCGTTCAGCGGCAGACCCCCTACCACCCGCAGCGGAATGCCAAACTCAGCGGCGACTTCCTCCAGATATGGACGGTAGGGTTCCAGGCTGCGTGCAAATATCGCCACATCGGTCAACGCCAGTCCATCGCGCACAATCCGCGCCTTGATCCAGCGTAACACGGCGCGGACCTCAGTGGAGCGGGTTTGGGCTTCTACAAATTCAATGGCATGATCATTGAGGGGTACGCTTCCCGCACTGACAGGTTCGAATAAGGCCGCTTCCATATGCGCAATGACTGGAGACAGCAGCGAAACCGAATCCAACATCTCCGGCTGAATGTTCAGACTGTTGGTCAAAGCATTCTGGGCGCGGTGAAACCGTTGGTGGGCGGGGCGCCGCGGGTGTTGAGTATCACCCGTCAGCGTGATCAGCGTTTCTTGGGCACGCTTTGCGAAAAGGGAAAGAACGCCCAACTGGGTGGGGTCGAACTCGTCGAAGCCAGAAACGACCAATAAACGGGTATCTGTTCCCAATTCCGGGCGAGATTCGAGCGCAATCGCCGCCAACCAACCCCGCCCTTCGTTATCTGCCCAGTGGTTTTCTTGCAGCCAACGCTGGTAAGCGCTGTAGACCTGTGCAATTTCTCCCAGACGTGGCTCCAGGTCGCGGGTGGCGCGGGCAAAGTCCTCCGGAAGGATGCGGGCACGTTTGAGTTCCTCGATGGTGTTGCGCAAGGCGGCCATGAAGCCCGGTTTGTCACGCAGGGCGGCGTAATGGCGGATTGTGCCCCCACCTTTGCTCTCTCTTACAGAGAGAGGTGATTTCTCCAGTTCACACAAGCCATTTACCCTGTGAGAGCTCAGGGCTTCCGCAATGTTGTGAAGCAGGCGCAGACGGACCGGATCCGTCAGCAGCGGGATGGGCTGCCCGGCACGCGCAAGCAGTTCGGCGTATAGCGTATGAAAAGTGTAGACTTCCACCCCCAGCGCCCCCCCGGCGGCAACCAACCGCTGGCGAAAGCCCGCGGCCTGGATGCTGTTCGGT
>CALMIB010000116.1 GCA_937863945.1 uncultured Longilinea sp. | reverse complement strand
CGATGCAGGCCTCGGACGCCATTTCACCCATGATTTGCCGTGCCCGGTTGGGATCAGACAACGCAGAGCACGGCGGAATCAAGGATTGAAAACGCAGCTTTTGATTACTTAATACATTGGATTGGACGCGCGACTCTAGTAAAATCCATAGTGCTTAACTTTATTTTTTCATATCGCTCCTCTCTGGGTTCTCTACTTTTCTCTGTGAACTCGGTGGCTATTCTATCTTTCTCAAGGAATTCTGGATGACCTACCCCAACTACCTGCCGCTCGTTGAAGTCACCCGCGGCCCCATCGTCGAATCGATCCACTGCGGCGCGATTGCCGTGGTGGATATCCACGGGCGCGTGCTGGCCAGCGCCGGCGACCCCGAAATTGTCACCTACCCGCGCTCCACCGCCAAGCCGGTGCAGGTGCTGCCCTTCGTCGAACTGGGCGGCCCGGCGCGCTTCGGCCTGACCGAACGTGAGTTGGCCGTGATGTGCGCCTCGCATTCCGGCACCGACGACCACTTCGCCGTCGTTTCGGGCATCCAGGCCAAAATCGGCGTCAGCGAAAGCGACCTGCTGTGCGGCGTGCACGCCCCCATGGACAAACCCACCGCCATTGCCATGACCCGGCGCGGCGAGATCCCCACGCCCAACCGGCACAACTGCTCGGGCAAGCACACCGGCATGCTGGCGCAGGCCGCGCTGCGCGGACTTTCGAAGGAAGAATACATCGACCCGCAGCACCCGGTGCAGCAGCTCATCCTCCAGACCTTCGCCGAGATGACCGACATGCCGGTCGGGCAGATTGGCATCGGCATTGACGGCTGCTCGGCGCCGGTGTTTGCGCTGCCGCTGCGCAACATGGCGCTGGCCTTCGCGCGCCTGGCCGACCCGGCCGGGCTGACCCCCGCCCGCGCCGCCGCCTGCCGGCAGATCACGCAGGCCATGATGGCCCACCCCGACATGGTGGCCGGCCCCGGGCGCTTCGACACGCTGGTGATGGGCCTGCTGGCCGGGCGCGTGTTCGCCAAGGGCGGCGCCGAAGGCTACCAGGGCATGGGCCTGATGCCGGGCGCGCTCGGCCCGGGCAGCCCCGCGCTGGGTATTGCCTTCAAGATCGCCGACGGCGACCAATCCGACCGCGCCCGCAACGTCGTTTCCATTGAAATTCTGCGCCAGCTCGGCCTGCTCACCCCGGAGCAGATCACCGCGCACCTGGCCGACCTGGCTGCCCGCCCCAACACCAACTGGCGTAAGTTCGTGGTCGGCGAAATTCGGCCCTGCTTTGAACTGAACCTGGAGCGTACCTGGTCATGACAACCGGCAAGCCCGTCCCGCCCGCCGAAACGCTGCGCCGCGCCGCCGAAGTGCACCGCCGCCTGCTGGCCTTCTACGGCATGCCCGAGTGGCGCTCGCCGCTGCCCGCGCTGGACGAACTGGTCTCGACGATCCTTTCGCAGAATACCAACGACCGCAACCGCGACCTGGCCTACAACGCCCTGCGCGCCGCGCTGCCCACCTGGGAGCAGGTGCGCGACGCCGACCCGCGAGAGGTGATCGAGGCCGTGCGCATCGCCGGGCTGGCCAACCAGAAAGGCCCGCGCATCCAGGCCGTGCTGCGCCAGATCACGGAAGAACGCGGCAAACTGGATTTGAGCTTTCTGGCCGATTGGCCGACCGAGGAAGCGCTGGCCTGGCTGACGCGCTTCAACGGCGTGGGGCCCAAAACCGCCTCGATTGTGCTGGTGTTTTCGCTGGGCAAGCCGGCCTTCCCGGTCGATACGCACATCTACCGCGTCAGCGGGCGCATCGGCCTGCGCCCCGAGAAGATGAGCGTCGAGGATGCACACATCTACCTGGCGGCGCAGTTCCCGCCGGAAGAATACGGCCCCGCGCATTTGAATCTCATCCGCCTGGGCCGCGAGATCTGCCACGCGCGCAAGCCCGAGTGCTCGCGCTGCCCGTTGACGGATGTGTGCGAGTATTACGCGAAGAACGTGAAGGGCGAGGGGTCGTCGGATAAGGCGTAAAAAAACAATGGTTATAATTGTCGCATGGTTGAATTTTTAAAAGCTCAACAAGTCAGGCTGCATGATCTTTTCACCCGAAAACTGAACCCGAACCTGGCCCGGATCTGCGCGAACCTGTTTTTGGGGATCTTGTTCGGCTTTATCTGGTTTCTCCTGTTGTACGGCCGGGAAACGCTTTTCCCCACGCACGTGAACTGGATCTATGTCCGCGGCGGAGACGTGCTGCAGCACCAGCTCGGCTGGGAGTGGTTCCGCCAGGAGCCCTGGCGCTTTCCGCTGGGGCGGATCGAGGCTTACGGCTTCCCGTTTGGGACGAGCGTCGCCTTCATGGATGCGATCCCGCTGTTTGCCTTTCCCTTCAAGCTGCTTTCGCCCTGGTTGAGCGCGAACTTTCAATACCTGGGGCTGTGGGAAATGACCTCCGTCATCGGGCAGATGACCGTTGGCATCTTTCTGCTGCAGGAATTTACCCGTTCCAACCCGCTGAAAATCATCGGCGCGTCGCTGTTGGTGCTTTCTCCGCCCATGATTTTCCGCGCTTTTTATCATAATTCCCTGACTGCGCACTGGATTTTGCTGGCCGGGATATGGTTTCTGATTCTTGAGCACCGCCATCGCTTGCGCTGGTGGGCCTGGCCAACTTTATTTGCCGTGACGATGCTCGTGCACCTGTACTTGTTGGCCATGTTGTTGCCCATTTGGGCAGTGAGTTTATTTCTTTATTATCGAAGGGAGAAGAAAGCGCTATTTGTTTTTCTTGAGATCGCGTTGGTAATTGGATGCATGGGATTGCTCGGTTATGCGATTGGATATTTTGGCTTACCTGCCGACGATCTAATCCAGGGAAGTTTCGGAAATTATAGTTGGAATTTAAATGGATTAATCAATCCCTTTGGGAATGCTTCAATATTTGTTCATGAATTAACTTTAAACTCAACCAATTTAGGGGAAGGCTTCAGTTATTTAGGTCTGGGATTTATTCTCATTTTGCCGGTCGCGATTGTTTTGTTTCTGAAGAAGGAGAACCTTCACGGCAAAATGCATCTAATTATTTCCATCGGCCTTATTTCCTTATTCTTTTGTTTTTTTGCACTTTCGAATAAAGCCTATTTTAATACCCAATTACTCTGGGATTTTCCTATTTCTGGTTTCCCATCAAAACTTTTATCAGCCTTTCGCTCGTCCGGGCGTTTTATCTGGCCGGTTTTTTACTTTATTGCCGTGTTCGGGGTCGTCAGCATTGTCCGAAATGTTCCATACCCGCGTGCGGAATATTTTCTGTTATTTGCTCTTTTCCTGCAACTCGCGGATCTTCAACCGCTCCTGACCCCCAGAAAAATCACGGAACCCAGCCAATTTCAATCCCAATTCGAATCTGATTTCTGGCAGATTGCTGCCGATGCGAATGACCATCTTGTTTTAATCCCGACCGATGAGGTGCCGAGCCATACAGGCCAGCACCTGGCGCTTTTTGCGCGGCAAAACCATCTGACCTTCAATTGGGGATATTTTGCCCGGGGTCCATATCGAACGATCGAAAAATACGCCAACGCAATCTTCGACGGACTGGTGGCAGGGAAGACTGATGCCAGCACGATTTACCTGTTCTGGGAACCGGAGAAAAAGGAACTGGCGCGGAAACAACTTTCCAGCAGTATGCTCTTATGTGATGTGGATGGGTATTTGGCCGCGTTCGCACCGGACAATCCAATCACCCGGGCCGACATCGATCTGGCGCCGTATTGTAAGGCGCCGACCAACTAGGCGGGCCTGAACCGGCGGCTCGAAATGCGGGGCGCATTAACCAGGATGGTGCGCGGTCTCCAGGCCGGCGTCCTGTCCGGCGATG
>CALMIB010000115.1 GCA_937863945.1 uncultured Longilinea sp. | reverse complement strand
GCCCAGGGTGGCCCGTTGCCCGACCGGGCCGCGGTGCAGCGCGTTTGCTTTGGGTCAGAGACCGGCGCGATCTGGGGTGCGCCATTGCAAATCGGCTCAACCCACCCAAAAACACCTTTGCGGCATCAATCCAGCCGGCAATCTGCCAGCGCGCCCAGCACGCTGTTCAGCGTTGCATAGTCATCCCGAAGCAGCGTGATCAGTTCCTTCGTGGCTTCATTGATCCATTTTTCATTGCCGCTGATTTTTTGCGCCCTGGCGGTGGTTTCGACGTGCGCGGCCAGCAACTCTCCAATGGGGATTTCCCCCGCCGCCCGCAGCACGTGGCGGAAGTACCCGAACCGCCCGGCCGCGGTGAAGCGGCACAGCTCCGCCGGGCTGCACGGATAAATCGCGTCCAGGGTCAGCGGCGGGCGCGGCGGCAGCAGGTGCGAAACGACCTCGCCCTGCTCGTAGCCCACGAACAGCACGCTCACCTCCACCGGCACGTTGCGATTCACGCGGTTATCCTCGATCACCTCGGCGCTCAGCCCCTCGGCCGTCACCAGCTGGCGCACCAGCCCGTCGTCGTCGATGGCAATGTTGTGAATCAGCCCGAAGACCTGCGTGCCGTCGGTCAACGGGATGCGCACCAGGTCGCCGAAGGCCGGCACGTTCAACTGTGAAACGCGGCAGCCCACCACACAGCCGGTGATGCCCGCGCGCAGCAGGCGTCCAATCTCGATTTCAGCCATTGTATTTGCTCCTCCCGCCGGACATCGCGTTCTTGCCGGCCTGCTTGTTGGATGGACCCTCCGGCGCGACGCCGTATTTGCTCAATTCGTGCGCGATCATCATCCCGATCTGGCGCTTTTCCTCGAAGGTCACCACCGCGATCTCGTGCGCGCGGTTCAGCGCGTAGGGGTAGGCCCGCGGACCCATCATGCGGCACTGCTCCACCAGCACGGCGTGGATCGCGCCGATCACGTCCGGGTCGTCCGCCACCCAGGCCGGGATCTCGACGCGCGCCAGGTAGGGCCGGCCCGCGCCCACGTTGAGGTAGAAAAAGTGCGGGCGGGTGTGCTCCGAGAACACGCGCGCGTCGCTCGATTCCAGCGCGAACACGGCCGAACGCTGCCCCGGCTTCAGCCGCCCGCTCAAAAGCGCCACGTCGCTCACCCGGCGCAGCGGACGGTGCCGGTCGGCCTGCGCCAGTTCGTCGGGCGGCGTGTCGGCCAGCTCCAGCAGGCGCACCAGCAGGTCCGCGCCCGGCCGGTCGACGTAACCCGCCATGGCGATCCCGCGCCCGGCCATTTCCTCGGTCACCGCGAGAAATTCCGCGAAGGCCTTCTCCACGTCATCATCAGCGTGCGCGCCCGAAACGTCGCGCGGCTTGCGGTAGAGCAGCGGCCCGTCCACCAGCGCCAGCACGGGGCCCTGCTCCAGGCCGGCTTTTTGCAGCAGGAAGTTGCGTTCCTCCAGGTCGCGCTTGAGCGCCACCAGGTCCTCGCTGATCATGCCGCCGCGCGCCGGGTAAAGCTCGTCGTCGCTGAACAGGTGCCCCGCCACGCTCTCGCCGGGCACCTCGCCGGGCGCCATGCGGAACAGCCCCACGTTGATCAGCCCAAAGATGACCTCGTCATGCCGCGAGGGGTTCACCTGCGAACCGTCGGCGGCCAGCACCACCGGGCGGACGTGCTGCGCGGGCGGGTCGGCGGCAAAGTCGAGCGGTTCGCGCAGCGGGCAGGCGCAGCGCAGGCCGAACTGCCTGGCCGCCGCCTCCACGCGCTGCTGCAAAAAGTCCAGCAGCGCCTGCCCGCGCGGGCTGGTGAAGAAG
>CALMIB010000114.1 GCA_937863945.1 uncultured Longilinea sp. | reverse complement strand
TTTGACCGCGACGGAATAATTCACCAGCATATCCGCCAATTTGACAATCCGTTCATCTCGCATGGTACGCTCCAGATTTGATCAAGATAGGCGTATTGTACCATCCAGTCCGAAGGCAGGCACGCTCCTTATGGCCAGTCTTTTTCCGCTTCGTTCCGCTTGCCAGGATGAGCAGACAGATATACACTCAAAGAAAATGAGTTCCGGGGAGGGGCGTATGATTCAATCTGAATTTTCATGGCAAAGCCAGGATGGATTGCAGTTTTTTGGTCAGGAATGGCGGCCGGAGGGCAACGCGCGCGCCGTGGTGGTATTGATTCACGGCCTGGGCGAGCACAGCGGCCGTTACCATCACGTGGCGGATGCCTTTACCCGGCGCGGCCTGGGCGTGGTGGCATTGGACCACCGCGGTCACGGCCGGACGGGCGGAAAGCGCGGGCACGGTTCGTACGACGCGATTCTGGACGATATTCAGCATTTGATCCAGGAAGCGGAAAAACGCTACCCCGGTTTACCGGTGTTCCTGTACGGGCACAGCCTGGGCGGCGCGCTGGTGCTGTATTACGCGCTCAAACGCAAGCCGCAACTGAAGGGTGTGATTGCCACCGCGCCCGGCCTGATCCCGGCCAGGGCATCCGGCGGCCAAAAAGCCCTGGCGAAGATCATGTCAACCATCGCCCCCGGCTTCCAGATCAACAACGGCCTGGATGTGACCGGCCTGTCTCACGACCCGGAGACCGCGCGGGCGTACACAGCCGACCCCCTGGTCCACACGAAAATCTCAGCGCGCCTTGGCCTGGACTTGATGCAGAACGGTCAATGGATCATCGAGCATGCGGCTGAATTTCCGGTGCCGCTGCTGCTGCTGCAAGGCAGCGCAGACCGGCTGGTCAATCCTGCCGGAGCCCGGCAATTCGCGGCCGGGCTGCCAGGCAAAGTGACCTATAAAGTGTATGAAGGCTGGTATCACGAATTGCACAATGAAGTGGAAAAAGAGACCGTCCTGGCGGATATCGTCGCCTGGATCGATCAGACTTTAGGCTGAGCTTTTTCCCGTCCCGATAAACACACTTTCATGCTTCCAACCTCCTGTCCTTTGTCAGATGAGGTTGGTTAGCTGTGGCACTTGACCCGTCCATGACGCCGGACTACAATTAAAACGTTGGGGATTGTGCGCTGCCCGATCATCGCTTCGCCCTGGAATTTGGGCGGAGTTCTTTCGGGCAGAGCAGATCAATCTTCCAAATTCAGTAATCGACACCCATTCTTCAAAAGGAGCTGCCTTATGGCTGACTTTCTCTCGCGCGGCAAGCTTGTGGACATCGATCAGGATGTGAATGAGTTAATTCAACTCGAAGCCGAGCGCCAGGTTCGCAAGCTGATCCTCATTCCCAGTGAAAGCACGGCCCCTCTGGCCGTGCGTGAAGCCCTGGGATCTGTTTTCCAGAACCTGTACGCTGAAGGTTACCCGGATGAAGAAACGCGCTGGATGGAAGAGGATGAAATCCTGGATTATACAGCCCGCCTCTCCCATTACCGCCGCTACGCCGATCCGCGCTACTATAAGGGCGTCGAATATGCTGATATCGTCGAGTCGTTGGCCCGCCGCCGCTGCGCCGAAGCTTTTGCAACGCCGACCGTTTCTGCTTCGCAGCTCTACGTCAACGTTCAGGCGCTCTCCGGCGCTCCGGCCAATAACGCCGTCTATCACGCGCTGATCAATCCCGGCGACACCATCCTGGGCATGAACCTGTTGCATGGCGGCCATTTGACCCACGGCTCCAGCGTGAACCGCTCGGGCAAGCTTTATAACGTGGTTCATTACAACGTCGCCCCCGGGAGCGAACAAATCGATTACGATGCCGTCGAAGCGCTGGCCAAAGAGCACAAACCCAAGATCATCATCGCCGGCTATTCCTCTTACCCGTGGATCCCGGATTGGGCGCGTTTCCGCGCGATCGCCGATGCGTGCGGCGCAATTTTGCTGGCCGATGTTTCGCACATCGCCGGCCTGATCGCGGCCGGGGTTGTCCCATCCCCGGTGGGCCACGCCCATGTGATCACCTTCACCACACACAAGACCCTGTGCGGTCCGCGCGGCGCCTGCATCATCACCCAGGACGCGGCCATGAGCCGCAAGATCGACCGCGCCGTTTTCCCCGGCGAGCAGGGCGGCCCGCATGTGCATGTGTTTGCCGCGCTGGCAACCACCTTCAAGTTGGCGCGCACGCCCGAATTCAAGAAGCTGCAACAGCAAATCCTGGATAACTGCGCCGCGCTGACCAAACGCCTGCAAGAACGCGGTTTACGCATTTCCTTTGGGGGCAGCAATTCCCACCTTGGGAACATCGATTGCAAAACCATCGTCGGCGAGGACGGCACGCCGCTTTCGGGCGACATGGCCGCCCGCATCTTGGACGTCGCCGGCATCGTGTTGAACCGCAACACCATCCCCGGTGACAAGACCGCCCTGTTTGCCAGCGGCATCCGTTACGGCACGCCCTGGATGACTCAGCGCGGCCTGGACGAAAAGGACATGGTCAAAGTCGCCGATATCATCGCCGACATCGCCGATATGCCCCGCGGCGGCCCGAACGCGTCGTGTCTGGA
>CALMIB010000113.1 GCA_937863945.1 uncultured Longilinea sp. | reverse complement strand
CATGAGTACGGCGCGTTGGATAAGACCTGGCGGTTCCTGGGGCAAAAACACGGTTTTAAGTATATCAACATCCCTGTTCCTTCACCAGAAAACCCATCTGACGGTTTTGTAAACTCGATTTTCGAGCATGTGACTCCACACACGCGGATCATTTTTCTCAGCCACATCACCTCACCCACCGCTTTGATCTTTCCTATCAAAGAGGTCTGCATGCGCGCCCGGAACGCTGGCATCATGACAGTCATCGATGGCGCGCACGCACCGGGTCAGATCGACCTGGATTTGGACGACCTTGGCGCAGATTTTTACTCCGGCAATTTACATAAATGGCTATGCGCACCTAAAGGATCCGCGTTTCTGTATGCCGCGCCGCGCGTCCAATCCCTGGTCGAACCGCTGGTGGTCTCCTGGGGATGGGAAAGTGAGCATCCCGGCTCTTCCAGGTTCGTGGACCTTCTGGAATGGACCGGCACCCGCGATCCCGCGGCTTTCCTGGCGGTGACGGATGCCATTGCCTTTCAGCGCGATCACGATTGGCCTGCCGTGCGTGCCCGATGCCACCAAATGGCAGCCGAAACCCAACGCCGCATCCAGGAATTGACCGGCATCCCGCCTTTAAATGGGGATGACACATCCCGGTTTGCCCAGATGGCGGCTTCACCACTCCCCGACGGCCTGGATCTTGACGCCTTCAAAACTCGACTCTACGATCAGCACAAGATCGAAGTGCCGCTGGTGAAATGGGGAGAGAGAAACCTGATCCGGTTTTCTTACCAGGCCTATAACAGCCGGAATGACATGGAAAACCTCATCACCGCTCTGACCGGCATATTGAGAGGCTAACCCGCTGCCTGCCCGCGGATGCGCGCTGCCAGCACTTCCAATTCAGCTCCGGTCAGCCTGCCGGCGGGCATTCTCCCATGCGCCTGACTCCAGGCCTGGATCGGCTTCCACCAATCCAGCAGCGCGGCCGCGTCCGCCGGGTAATGGGTCGGCCGCGCCCCGGCGTTTATCCACGCATAACCACGCAGAGCACTTTCCCAATCTGCCCAGGGAACAAGGTCCGGCGTTTTTGAGAAGGTCGATAACGCGGAAAAGAAGACCGGCAACCCGCCAGGGATTTCGGGCAGCATGGTTTTTAGATACCGCAGGCTGTCCTTCGTATTGAAGATAAGCCAGATCGGCAGCAAATTCCCCGCGTGCACCAATCCGGCGTCGAATTGCGAGAACATTTCAATCACCATGCCGCCCGGCACGATACCCTGGTTAGTAAGAAATTCACGGTATGCCTGAAACGCCAGCCGCGAGAATTGATTCGGATCGTCAAAACGGATCGGAGAAAAATGATAACCCTCGCATTTACAAAACGTTTCCAAATCCTCCAAAAGCCCAGGCTCGCTGCCCCATTCCGATTCCGGTCCGGATTCAATTTCATATCCTGCGAGTTTCCAGGCAGCAGAAGACAAACCCTCCCGGTTTGCATATTCAAGCAGGCTGGCACTGCCGAAATAGAACTCCTCGGCCGCAATGTCGCCCCAGCCGCCCGCCTGGTAATAATTTCGCGTTCCGACCCGCTGGCGCAGCCATGTGGCGCCCCCGTTGAGATACACGATATCCCCGCCCGGTTCGACGCGCTCGCGAATAAATGCATAGTAGGATTCCGGCAGGCGGGTCAATTTCAATCGCAGGTGGTTAACCCGCCGCGTCAACCAGCCGTCATGAACCGGGTCAAAATGCTGAATGGAGATCAATTCCGGATTGCGGTCAGTGATTTTGACAGCAACGTCTCGCGACAAATTGAAATAGGTTTGCGCGTCTCCATTTTCGGCTCCGCCCTTCAGCGTCAATACAAAAGCCTGAGGCAGGAACGGTCCGCCAATCAACCGGGCCAGATGTGCGGTTGCGCCGCCCTGCGCCACGCCGATCACCGCGCCTGGGAATTTCCCCGGCAAATCCTGATAATCCAGCAGGCGGTTTCGAGTCAACCCATCGGTTGTAACTTCCACGGCA
>CALMIB010000112.1 GCA_937863945.1 uncultured Longilinea sp. | reverse complement strand
GGGGATAACCGCTGTAGGTGGCAATGCGGCCGTAGGCACTGTAGCTGCCACCAACCGCCTCGGCAATCACCCCGTAGGGCATTTGCTTGATAAATTGCACGGCAGCATAATCATCCGGCGACCCCATCTCGAATCCAAGCGTGCCATTCAACGTCCAGTTTTCCAGGCGGAGTTGGCCGGTTTGCGGGTCAATCATGTTCGTTTTCGCCTGGATCATGGTCGCCGGATAGACAAGGCCGGCCCCAACCGCGACCAACCAGAGGATGCTCACCGCCCAGCGCCAGCCGGATCGAATCTCCGAAAGCAGGACAACCGATGCATATGAAGCCGCGATCCCCCAAAAGATCCAGGCCTGGAAGTAAAACTTGAAGATGGTGTTCATGCGGTTGCCAAAAGAATCCCGCAGGAACACGAATTCCGGCGCCAGCGTGAGAAGCGCCCCCAGCAGAACCAGCAGCAATACAAATCCATGCGGGCTCGCCGGGCGCGCCTCGCCAGGGTCATTCCCCTCATCCGGCCTGTTGACCGATCTGGCCAGCAGCGCCCAGACCAGGGTGAGCATCGCGAGCAGCGTAATCCATGTTCCCGGCGATTGAAAACGCATGCCGAGGGATGCCAGGAAAAGGTCCGCTGCCGAACCGGCTCCCTGGCTGCCCAGGAATAGGTTCCCGTATTCAATTAATTTTTGTCCCAGGCCGGCGCCGATACCTGCCGCGGTGGCCATCTTCCCGCCGATGTTAACGGCGTTGGCGAAGAGGATGCCCACCAGGAAGGACAGTGCCCATAGCCCGCCGATGAGCAGACCGGCGAACTTCAGCCCGGTCTTCCACCGTCCCGATTGACGTTGCATTTCAAAGAATAACCACAGGAATAACGGCACCAGCAGCGGCGCGAACATCACCCAGAAGTTCACGCCCGGCGTGAAGAAGGCCATGCTGGGCAAAATACCACCAGCCTGTGAGGCAAAGCCCAGATAAAAAGGCAGGTAGAGCAGTACGCCGGCCAGGCCGAAAAGCAGGCACAGGCCTAAAAAGTCCCAGATGCGCCCCCAACCCCAGCCAATCTGGCGGGTTCGCACCAGGGCATACACCATCCCAAACAGCGCCACGTAAATGGGAAAATCCCAGGTGTTGAGGAAGCCCAGCGCGCCCAAAACCAGCGCCGTCAACCAGAAATCCGGCCGTTTGATCCATTCGCCAGGATTGATCGCGTGAAAAGCTCGCTGCGCTGAGGAGTAGTAGAAATTTAACGCCAGCGCGATGGCCAGCAGCGCGAAAGGCATAGCCAAAAGATGCGGGTGCATGTCGCCCAGCAAATAGGTGAAAAACGGGAACTCATCGATGATTTCAATTTGTTCGCCGGAGAGCTTGAAATCGTTCAAGACCCGCGAGCTGCGCCACCAAATCCAGCCGCCGCGTTTAAGTTCCCAGGAGTATGGCTGTGCCGGTGGTTCGTTCCACTCCTCCACCTTAAGAACATCCTGCCAGAATACGGAGGTTTGCGTGCCATCCGCGGCGGTCTGCCAGAAAACGCCGCGCGCGTGCAACACCTCCATCAACCCGCCCAGGTTCGAGACCACCAGGATAAACAGCGGCGCCAGGACTGCCAGGCTGCGCATCCAACCGGTCACTTTTCGATCGCTGCGCAAGCCAGCCAGCAGATTGTATAGAATCCCGTATGCGCCCAGGGCAGTCAGCGCAAACCATGATGCCTGCCCCAGGTTGAACGCTAAATTTGCGCCCACACCGGATAATCGCGCCAGCACCGCCAACATCACATAACCAAAATAATAATAAGAAATAGCATAACCGGACAGCCACGGATCGGCGGGCGGAAAGGTCGGAGATTGCAGAATGGAGTTGATAAAAGCCAGCTCCATCGGCTTTTCAGTGTACTCAATGGCGGGATCGAACCCGCGAATGAATCCCCAACCCAATAGCGCCACCAGGAAAACCACCTCCATCACGATCAGGGTGGCCTTTTGCGCTTTTATCCAGTCGATGAGTTCGCGCCACTTACCGCCTGCCGCAGCCGCGCCAATGCCAACCAGCAGGAAAACCGCCAACAGGATTCCGCCCAGCGAGTTTGGCGTAGCCTGCAGGGATGCCAGCAGCCAGAACAGGTAGCTGGTGATTAATAATCCCAGGGCGCGAGAAATAGCATACCCGCGGTCTGGCAAAAAGGGCAACAGCCGGTAAGCCAGCGGAAATGCCAGCAGGCCGATGAGTGTGATCAGGAGGTACCAGAGGATGAGCGCAAACATGAAGTTTCCTCTTAATTTTACCCTGCGCTACCAGAGAATGGGTCTTCTGTGCCCGCTGCAATCTGGAGCACATCCACAACTGCGTCCAGATTTAAAGGACCATACAGGTGAGGAAAGAATTGGCCGTCCGCGGCGTCATACCGCAGCTCGCTGTGCAGGCGCGCAACGTCGATACACAGTAGGATCAGCCCGCTGTGATCGGCAAAAAAGCGGGAGAGCGTCCCGGCCACCTGGTACCGTCTGGAAAGGTGAATAAACCCTTCATGGGCCAATGAAGCCGGCCGGTATTCGCCCTGCTCCCTGGCATGCTCCCAATTCTCCGACGGAAGGATATGATAAACCACCGGATCCTGCACAGCATTCATGG
>CALMIB010000111.1 GCA_937863945.1 uncultured Longilinea sp. | reverse complement strand
AAACCTGGCCGTGCAGCTCGGAGACCGCGTTGCGATAGTCGGACAGCTTGAGGGCTAGCACCGGCATGCAGAACGATTCACCCCACGGCTGCACCTGGTGGCCCAGCTCCACGAATTGGTCGCGGGTTAACTGCAGTTCCGGCCAGACCTGGGTAAAGTACTTGTCCACCAGCCAGATCGGGAATTGATCGTTGCCGGCCGGGACGGGGGTATGCGTGGTGAAGATGTTGGTCTTCTTGATGATGGCCGCCGCCTGGTCAAAGGTCTTGCCGGCGCGCACCAGCTCCAGCGCACGTTCCAGCGCCAGGAAGGCCGAATGGCCTTCGTTCATGTGCCAGACGTCCGGAGAATAGCCCAACTGCCGCAGCGCGCGCACGCCGCCCATGCCCAGCAGGATCTCCTGCGAAATGCGCACTTCCAGGTCATTGCTGTACAGGCGCGCGGTCAACTGGCGGTCGCCGTTGTTATTCTCATCCAGGTTGGTGTCCAGCAGGTACAGCAGCACCCGCCCCACGCGTACCTGCCAGATGCGCGCGAACACGCTGCGGCCCGGCAGCTCCACCGAGATGGTCACCGGTTTGCCCTGCGCATCCTCCACGGGCAGGATCGGCATCTCATCGAAATTGAGGATGAGGTTGCGCGTTTCCTGCCAGCCGTCTTCGGTGATGTGCTGGGCAAAATAGCCCTGGTTATAGATGAAACCAACAGCCACCAGGGGAATGCCCAGGTCACTGGATTCCTTCAAATGATCGCCGGCCAGCACGCCCAGGCCGCCAGCGTACACCGGCAGCGATTCGTGCAGGCCAAACTCGAACGAAAAGTAGGCCACCTGCTTGTTGCCCATCTTCGGGAAGGTCGTCGCATACCAGGTATCCTGCGCGTTCAGATAGGCGTCAAAGTTTTTGATGACGCGGTCGTAAAATTCGAGGTAATAGCGGTCATTGGTAACCGCGTTCAGCAGCGGACGGTCCACCTTTTGCCGGAATGCGACCGGGGGGGGATTCAAGGAACCCCAGAGCGGCTTGTTGATCTCCCCGAACACCATCTGCGCTTCAGGGTTCCACACCCACCACAGGTTATAGGCCAACTGGCCCAACCGGTTGATGCGGCGGGGCAGGCTAAAACGATTAGGGAGGTCCCGCGTAATTTGTTCCATGTTCGTTTTCACGCTTTCAGTATTAAGAATTCAGGCTCGACCGTGAAGAGCCGGTTTTTATGTTAAATGTTTGAACATAAAAATCGAATCGGATTATACCATAGCCTAATGAATCCGGTTGCGCTTGTCGTCGGGCAGCCAGATTGCGCTTTGATTGCCAACCACGGCAAACTGGATGATTTCCTCCAGCGGCTTGATGGTCGCCAGTACGGTGTAATCGCCGGATTCCTCGTCGTCCTGGAAGAATTTCTGCATCTGCTCGCGCGCCTGCGTTTCGCTGCTGGCAAAGGTGGAAACCAGTTCGCCGGAATTGATGCCATCCGGATCACCGTGCAACAGAACCGCCACCCAAATGATTTGCTCGCCTTTCAGACCGGCCGCCTGGCCGGGAATCTTTTTCACCACATTGACCTCTTCACTTTATAAAAAAATTCTCCCCGGCTTTCCAGCCGCGCGAAAGGCCCATTATACCCCGTTTTTTTCGCTCCAAGCGAATAAACCGGCTCATGGATAATGTTATAATCCGTTCATGAATTCGACCCCCAAGAAGCTATTAATTGCGGTGGCGGCGTTGGTGCTGTTGGCGGCGCTGGCCCTCAGCCTGCCGCCTGTGCGCGAAAGCGTCGCCTGGCGCGTCGAAAACGTTCTCACCCGGGTGCGTTTCGCGCTCAACCCGCCGGAAAAAGTGGATTTTGCCCTGTCCTCGCCCACCGCGGCAGCCGCGCCCAGCCTGCCCGCGCCGACCCACACGGCCACCAGCGCAGCCACGCCCACCCCTGCCGAAGCCACTCCCCTGCCGTCCACCCCCACCTCCACGCCGCTGCCATCCTCGGCCCGTCTGGAAGGCGTCACGTACCAAACTCAGCACGGCTTTTACAACTACTGCGCGCCGGCCAATCTGTACATGGGCCTGCGCTTTTGGGACTGGCAGGGAGATGTTAATGAACTGGGCCCCATGCTCAAACCCTTCGCCAAAGACAAGAATGTGATGCCCTATGAAATGGTGGATTACGTCAATACGTACACCAACCTCAAGGCGATCGAACGGGTGGGCGGCGACCTGGATCTGCTCAAGCGCATGATTGCGGCCGGCTACCCGGTGCTGATTGAAAAAGGCTTCCGTACCCGCGACATCCACGGGCAGATCAGTTGGATGGGGCACTACAATTTCGTCACCGGCTACGATGATGACCGCCAAATCTTCATCGTGCAAGATTCCTATATTAAAGAAAACAACGAAGTGGACTATGCATTGTTAAGTGAAGAGTGGCTTTCATTTAACTATACTTACATCCTCATTTATCCGCCTGAAGACGAAGACAAAATCCTCGCCCTGCTGGGCCCGGATGCGGACGAGATCGCCAACATCCAATCGGCCCTCGAAAAAGCCTCCACGGAAATTTACCAGACCGAAGGCACCAACCAGTTCTTCGCCTGGTACAACTACGGCACCAACCTGGTGAGTTTGCAGGACTTCGGCGGCGCGGCTCAGGCCTTTGACAACGCCTTTGCGATCTACAATTCTCTGCCTGACGATCTTTCTCTGCGTCCCTACCGCATCCTGTGGTATGAAACCGGCCCGTATTTTGCCTACTACTACACCGGCCGGTACAGCGACGTTGTCCAGCTTGCCACCAACAATTCCATCGCCCAGGTTAAAGACGATGAGCCCGCGCTGGAGGAGAGCTTCTACTGGCGCGCCATGGCGCGCGTCGCATTGGGTGAAACCGGCGGCGCCGTGGAGGACGTCCAGGCCTGCCTGCAATATCATGAGGGATTTGAGCCCTGCATGCTGCTGGCGCAGCAACTGGGCGTGCAACCCTGACCGAGGTCTTATCTTGAAAATCGTACACTTCGCCGATACCCACATCGACATGGTCAGCCAGGGCAGGCGCGATCCGGCCAGCGGCCTGCCCATCCGCGTGCTTGATTTTCTCAAAGCGCTGGATGAGATCGTCGATACCGCCATCCGCGAGCGCGCTGACCTGGTGCTTTTTGCCGGCGACGCCTACCGCGACCGCACGCCCGTGCCCACCTTTCAACGCGAATTTGGCAAGCGCATCATGCGTCTCTCCGAAGCCCGCGTGCCCACCTTGCTGCTGGTGGGCAACCACGATCTATCCCCTGCCTTTGGCCGCGCGCACGCCCTGCAGGAGTTCGAGACCCTGCAGGTGCCGTATGTGCGCGTCTCGCGCATGCCCGAATTGCTCGGGCCCGCCGAGCTGTTCGGCGCGCCGGTGCAGGTGCTCACCCTGCCGTGGCTGAACCGCTCCGGTTTGATGAGCGCAAAGGAACCCGCCGGCGAAGGGGCGCAGGATATTTTTACGCAAATGGAAACGGCGGTCAACGAGACCGTCGCAAAACTGCTCGCCCAGGCCCGGCCCGACCTGCCGCTCATCCTGGCCGCGCACGCCTCGGTGCAGGGCGCGCTCTACGGCGCCGAGCGCAGCGTGATGCTGGGCGGCGACCTGGTGCTGTCGGGATCGCTGGTGCGCAACCCGCGCTTTTCCTATGTGGCGCTCGGTCACATTCACAAGGCGCAAAACCTCAACGAGGGCCTGCAACCGCCGGTGGTTTACCCGGGCTCGATCGAGCGCGTCGATTTTGGCGAGGTGGCCGACGAGAAAAAATTCGTCATCGCCCACGTGCAGCCGGGAGAAGCGACCCGCGTGGAATGGCGCAAGCTGCCCGGCCGGCGCTTCATCGACAGGAGCGTGAAGGTTGAAAAGCCAGAAGAGATCATGCCGGCCTGCCTGGCCGCCCTGCCCGGGCCGGATGAATTGCGCGATGCCATCGTGCGCCTGTCGGTAGCGTACCCGCACGAGTACGAAGCCCTGCTGGATGAAACTGAGCTGCGCCGGCTCGCCGAGAGCGCTTTTGAATTTCATCTGCAACGCCGCCCGCAAATGAAATCCCGCGTCCGCCTGCCCGAAGACCAATCGCTCACCAGCCTTTCGCCGCTGGAGATGCTGGAGATTTACTGGCGAACCCGGCAGGAACCGCCTGAGAGCGTCGAGGAACTGCAAAAACTGGCTGCTGAGATATTGTCGCAATCGATGCAACCCGCCGGCCCCGAATGAAACCGGAAAAGAGAAGAACGCCATGCAAACCCTGTTTGAAATCCTGATCATCTTCCTGCTGCTGATCCTCAACGGGGTCTTCTCGATGACTGAGCTGGCCATGGTGTCGGCCCGCAAAGTGCGCCTGCAACAGCGCGCCGAGGACGGCGAAAGCGCCGCCCGGCACGCGCTGGAGTTGGCCGAAAACCCCAACCGCCTGCTGTCCACCATTCAGATCGGCATCACACTTATTAGCGTGCTCACCGGCGCGTTGGGAGGCGCGACCCTGGCCGAACGCCTGAGCCAGCCGTTGAGCCAGATTGCCTGGCTGGCCCCATACGCCGACGGCGTTTCGGTGGCCATCGTTGTCATCCTCACCACCTACTTCACACTGGTGATCGGCGAGTTGATCCCCAAGCGGCTGGCAATGAATGATCCCGAAAAAGTGGCCATTTCAGTCGCCAATCCCATGCGCTTCCTATCCCGGCTGACCTCGCCGCTGGTGTCGCTGTTGAGCGTTTCCACAGATGCCGGCATGCGCCTGCTGGGCGTCAAGCCTTCCGATGAGCCGCCCGTGACGGAAGAGGAAATCAAGGTGTTAATGGAACAGGGCACCCAGGTGGGCGTGTTCGAAGCCGCTGAGCAGGACATGATTGAAAGCGTGTTCCGGCTGGGCGAACGCTATATCGACGCCATCATGACCCCCCGCCCCGAAAGCGAGTGGATCGACCTGGACGAGCCCTACGAAGAACTGCTCCAGCAGGTGCTGGACAGCCGCCACACGCGCTTCCCGGTCGCTTCCGGCGGGCTGGACAACGTCATTGGCATCCTGCAGGCCCGCGATCTGCTCATCGCGCACAACGCCGACGGCAAAGCCAACATCGAGGAGCTGATGGCGCCGCCGCTCTTCGTCCCCGACAGCATGGCCGCCCTCAAGGTGCTGGAGATGATCAAAAGCTCCGGCGTTCATGTCGCCCTGGTCATCGATGAGTACGGCGGTTTGCTGGGCATGGTCACGCTCTACGACATCCTCACCGCCATCGTCGGCGATATCCCCACCGAAGGCCTGGATGCCGAGCCGGAGATCGTGCAGCGCGAGGATGGCTCCTGGCTGCTGGACGGCCTGCTGGCCATCGATGAATTTAAAGACCTGCTCGACCTTGGCAGCCTGCCCGAAGAAGACCGCGTGGGCTATCAGACCCTGGGCGGGTTCGTCATGAGTCAAATTGGTTCCATCCCGGCCGCCGGCCAGCACTTTGAATGGGCGGATTTCCGCTTTGAAGTGATGGACATGGACGGCCGCCGCGTCGATAAAATCCTGGTCACCCCCATCAAACCGGACACCGAATGATATGATCCCAGTTTCTCTGCAGCTATCGGGTTTCCTCTCCTACAACCAAACCGTCACGGTCGATTTTTCTTCCTTTGATCTGGCCTGCATCTCCGGCGCAAACGGCGCGGGCAAATCATCGCTGCTGGACGCCATTACCTGGGCGTTGTTCGGCCAGGCCCGCCGCCGCGATGATGCCATCATCAACAGCCGGGCCGGGACCACCGCCGAGGTGGTGTTCACCTTTGATTATGAGAACAACCGCTATCGCGTGCAGCGCGTCAAAACCGCCAACAAGCCCACGCTGCTCGAATTCGCGGTGCTGGCCCCCGACGGAAAGTGGCGCCCGCTGACCGAACATTCACTGCGCGAGACCGAAGAGCGCATCGTGCAAACGCTGCGCATGGATTACGAGACCTTCACCAACGCCTCGTTCTTCCTGCAGGGCCGCGCCGACCAGTTTGCCCAGCAGCGCCCCGGCGACCGCAAGCGCATCCTCACCAGCGTGCTGGGCCTGGAAGTGTGGGAAACCTACCGCGAAACTGCTGCCGAGCGCCGCAAGAGCCAGGAAAACGAGCTGGCCAATATCGACGGCCAACTGGAAGAAATCAACGCTGAACTGGGTCAGGAAGAACAGCGCCGCGGCAATTTGCGCCAGTTGGAGGGTGAACTGGCCCGCGCCGGCGAACTGCGCAAATCGCATGAAAGCGCGCTCCAATCAATGCGCCAGCTCGCCTCAGCTTTGAGCAAACAGAAAAGCCTGGTCGATCTGCTGCAAGCCCAGGCGGAAACCGCCCGCCGGCGCTGGCAGGCCAGCGCCGATCAATTGGCCGAACGCCGCGCCGAATTGGCCGCCAACCAATCACAGGTGGCCGCTGCCGTCGAGATCGAGGCCGAATATCAACGCTGGCAGGCCCTGCGCGCCGAAGTGGAACGCCTCGACGGACTGGCCGCCAGCTTCAACCAGTACCAGCACCAGCGCAACCTACCGGTGAACGCCATTCAGGCCGAAAAGGCCCGTCTGGAGCAGGAATTGAGTTCCGCGGTTGCCCAGGCAGCCCAAACCAGGGATGCCCAGACCCTGCGCGAAATCGAGATCGGACCAGCACAACGTGCACAGCTCGGAGACGCGAAGGGCCGAGGAATACAGCAGCTCGAACATGGCGCGGTCGCGCAGGTCCAGCGGCATGTCGCCGC